>JBGSMO010000162.1:0-12031 GCA_041740115.1 Pirellulales bacterium | reverse complement strand
TGATCTTTGCCGCCGACCAAGGCGCCTGTCACCGCGCCGAGTCCGCCGCCGACGACGGCGCCGGTCGCCGTGTCGTTCTGGTAGTAACTTGGCGGCGGTTGGTAGTAATACTGCTGAGCCTCCGCTTGACCGGCAGTCGCTAATAGGGCGAGGAGCCCCGGCGCAGCGAGGCGCTCCCCGCACAATTGAGACCAAGCGAACATAGCGGCGACTCCCTGGAGAAAGTGCGCAAGTTTGGTGCGCGCAGCTTAACTGTTTATCGGCACTCCGAATCCGCCACAACAGCAGGTGAGAAAGCGCACGACCGCTAGCTGAGCAGCGACATACTTGTGATTCGCTCGAGCGAGTCAATCTGAGCGCAATCGACGCCTCTGCGCCACGAATCAGCGGCGCACGGTACAAGCAGGGCAGGGACGGGCAGAAGGGCAAGACCGAACGGCCCCAGCTTTGGTACGATGGGTTCGCCAGCGCACGACCTTTTGCAGGAACCAGCAGCTATGCCCGCCTACGCCATTTTCATTCGCGAACGGACGCGAGATCAGGCCGAACTCGACGTCTACACCGCGATGACCGGCGCCTCGTTGGCCGGCCGCGACTTGAAGATCCACGCAGCGTACGGCGCCTTCGATGCGATCGAGGGGCCGCAGCCGGAAGGAGTCGTGCTGGTCGAATTTCCGTCGCTGACAGAAGCGAAGGCGTGGTATGAGAGCCCCGAGTATCGGGCGGCGCGGGAACATCGATTCAAAGGCGCCGACTACCGAGCGATTCTGTTCGAGAGTCTGTGAGTTGCCCCGTCTGCGGATGGGAGACGTGGAGATTAGCGTCCGATGGTCAATAACACATGGGTCTTTTTTGTTCTGGCGGTCGTGCTAATCTCAGCAGGGCTGATGATTTGGCATGTGCGCCGCGGCGATTGAGCGGCGACTACGTCATCCTCGCGCGGTGCTTAGGCGCCCGCCTGCACGCTCTCCAGATGGCGGCGACCGACGCGGTTGGTTTGCTCGACGCCTTCGAGCAAGAGTCGCAAGGCTGATTGCCTGAGCCCGCAGACACGACGCCCCTGAAGACGGAATTTGCAAAGCCGCGGTGCAAGATTACTGCATCTGACCGCCTCCGTTCTCGGCCGCCAGCGGCGTCGCGGCGACGCCGTACATGTTGTAGCCGGCGCTGCGTCGATGGATTCTGACGGCGCCAAGCGACACGACGCCAGGCTGCCGAATCTCCTGCTTCCAGATGGAGCAGACCGTGTCGACGCTTTCGCCGGCGCCGACGCCGAGCTTGTATCTGCGGTGATAGATCGACTTCTCCTCGTCGAGGCCAATATTGACGCCCGTGTCGATGAAGCGCTCCTTCAGCCACTCGGGGGGGGCCATGCTATCGCTGTAGAAAACGTAGAGATTGGCAGGCCGATTGATCGTGACCAAGATCTCAAGGTCGGAGAAAAATTTGTCGTCATTGAAAGGCATGACATATTCAGCGCCGTCAAGGTCGAGCGGCAAGCCCGCAGGCGAGACAGCATTCCATTGATGGCCCCGATCGCCGAACGCCAGCGAGTCTTCGCGGAGGCCGCAGCGAACGATGCGGTAGAACTTGTTGCTGTCGCCGGCGCGAATCGAGTCGGCGACGTCGCCGATGATCGGCTCAAGCGGATTTCCGTCCGAACTCAATGGCGCCGATATCGGAAAACGATCGCTGGCGATCGACATGATGCGATAGATACAACCGTTCACGCCAATGCGGATCGCTTCGCCTTGTTCTAACATCTGACGAACGGCGGCGACGCCCGAAACGGCGCCGACTCTCAAGTCAACGGACCCTTTGAACACGGCGACCTCGGTGTCGCCGTCAGCGGCAACGTCGATGCCGAACTCGGTACCGAGATCGACGACGCGGGCGCTCGGCGTGTCGATCGTAAAGCCCTTGCCTTCGGGGCCGACGCGGGCGGAGATCGTGCCGCGGCGGCTGTAGGCATTCAATGCGGAGCGGATCTCAAAGTGAGCGGGCCCCTTGAGGACGACTTCGACGCCGCTGTCGAAGATCATTTCAACTTGGCCCGAGTCCAACGCCACGACTTGGCCGACATGCAGACGCGACATTTCCGGCACTTCGCCTGGGCCGCTCCAGACGGCATTGACGCTGCGCCTAAGCGTGGCGACCTTCTCCGCCGAGGCGGCTGCATTCGCCGGGATCTCAACATGGGGAACCGCGACGCCTTCCGTTGTCGGAGCGGGCTCAACTGCCTCGACGACTGGTTGATCGTTAGGTTGGCTCGCGTCGCGCGGAAAGACGGTCCACAGGTAAACGCCGGCGCCGATGAGCGCCGACGCCGCGATGCCGAAATAAGCCGCCCAACGTATGGTCAGGCGCGTCGGGGGACGCTCGCCGTCAAAATCGCCGTTCCAAACTTCCGTGGTCACCGGGTCGAGCGCCAGTTGCGCGTCTTCGACCGAAATCGTCGTATGGGCGAACGACCAACGGAGGTGCGCCGTGTCTTGGATGAATTCGACGTAGAGTCGCCGCGCCACGGGCTCGTCGCGCAGCAGCGATTTCAGTTCCGATTTTTGCGCCGGAGTCGCGACGCCGTCCAGTTCGGCGACGGCCAGGTCATGAAGTCGGCGGAAGAGATCGTCCTCGTCGTCGGTCATGCTATCCCTTCCGCGGCCAGCCGGCGTCGAACGCATTTATGCAGTGAGAGCCGGACGCGCTGGAGCGCTTTGTGGACCGACGCGGCGGAGCGAGCGAGCGATTCGGCGACTTGATTGATCTTGGCGCCCTCGGCGTAGCAGCGCGCCAGCAATTCGCTTTGCCGCGGCTCGAGCGCGGCCACGCATTCGCGCAAGGCCTGGCGACGGGCTTCGGCGACGGCGCATTGGGCCTCAAATTCTTGGGCGATAAGTTCCACCAGCGAATGATCGAAAAAGAGGCGGCTGCGGCTGACGCGCTTCCGCCAGGATAGTATTTGAAAGTGGGCGATGCGGACGGCCCACGCCTCGAAGTTCGTGCCAATCTCAAACCGTTCGAACTCGCTCCAGAGGCGGATGTTCGTTTCCTGGAGAATTTCGTCGGCGTCGTTCCAGTTCGGCACGATGCCGAGGATGTACGCATAGACCCGCCGCTGATGCTGCGTGAGCAGGCGGACAAACTCTTCACGAGGAGACGAGGAACTCATGTCAGTTAGACTTTGGCTGAGCAATGCGAAATCGGTTCGCAGAGAAGACAGGGGGTATCGATAGACTAAGGCGGCCAGCGGGATATTTGGACGACAATTCTGAAGGAGGAGTTGGATTTTCACCAGAATTCTCCCCACCTCGCCGCCAAGGTGACGAAGGCGTCGGGGCAGCCGGAGTGTTTAAGCGTGCGGATTACGGCCACGCGCCGCCCTCTCCGCTGAAGGCGTTCTCTCGACTTCAGTCCGCAACCGACGGCGAGTTGTCACCCACTACGCCACTAGCATTTTGTCGACTTTTTCGCCATCGTCGCCCACGGTGGCCTGCACAGAATCGACGGGCCCGCCTCAATCGCGTTAAACGTGCTATCCGGGCCGGCTGCTGTCGTTCATTTCGTCCCGAATCGCGCCGCGCCGTCAATTGTCTGCATTTAGCCGCAACGGCTGGGTCTTCAGGCCACAAATGGCATAGGCTTAATCAGGCTCCCCAGCGCAACTGTTCGCCGTCTTATCGTGGCGTGAAAGTCTTCCGTCGCCGGCAATTGGGGAAATCGTCCATGGTCGCCTACCGCAAGGTTCCACTCGAAGAAATCACTCCGGGGAGCGTCCTCGCGACGTCGCTGATGGACGGCAAGCGTGAGCCGCTGCTGGAGAAAGGCGCTCAACTCGATGCCGCGCAAATTGCCGTGCTGCGCGGGCAAGGAGTCAAGGAAGTAGTGATCGAGTGGCCGACCCTGCGAACCCCGCTCGACGCTGCGGTCCATTCCTCGAAGCTCGACGAGCAGCGCCTCCAAGCGGCCGACGTGCTGGGTCACAGCAGTTGCAATGGCTGCGGGGCTTGGCACGCCTTCCATCCCCCGACCCCGAAGGCGAATGCGCAACCGTGGTACTGCCAAACTTGCGGGGCCGTGATTTACGCCAAGTTCGATCTCGAGAGCATTGCCGACTACAGCGGCATCACGCTCTTGACGGCTGAAGACGGGCTGATCGCCAACCTCGGGGACGCTCCCGATGAGACGATGGATTCGACGCCGCCCGAACATTTGCAACGGTTAGTGCGCATGCTCACGGCTCGGGAATTCAAGGGGGTCGAACGCCGGCGGTATAAGCGCTACGCCGCCGTCGCGCCGGTGGTAGCCGTGCCGCTGAGCGAGGACTTCCGCGTCACCGGCAAGCCGATTCGCATGACCACCACCAACGTGTCGCACGACGGCATCGGGCTGATCCACACGCAGTATCTGCGGGCCCCATTCTACGCGCTCGACTTCACGATCGCCGGACTGGAACTTCGTCAGGCGATCGTCAAGCTGCTTCGCGTCCGTGGGCTTGGCCCCGTGTACGAATCGGGCGGTCGGTTCGTTCGCGGATTGAGTCGGAAGAGCTAGCCGAGCGCACGACTCTGCCGTCGAAACTCCGCGGCTAGCAGATCAATGAGAAAGTCGCGGCGTTCCTTCGGCGGCGGGGGGTCGCAACCCATTCTTATCGCCATGGCCGTGGTGATCTTCTCTGCGACGGTTTCGCGCATCGGCTCGGCCAGGCCATGCCACCGTTCGAGCAACTGCTCGACGGCTTCATAATCCTCAGGCCGGCACTTCTTCAGCATCGTGACGTCGAAACGAAAGCGGCTTTCCGCCGCGGGATGCTTGGCGAGAGTTTCCCGCAGCGGGCTGATCTCGGCCGCATCTTCCGCCACGACAAGGGTGCGGGCCGCCATATCGCCGAATCGCTGCTGCCGCGCCGAGACGACGGGGACGATCCAGAGAAATGGAATCTGGTCGACCACGCGAAAGATCGTCCGAATGAGCACCCCCATCGGGTCGAGAGCGAAGCCGTCGGCCTTCACGACGCGGATGTTCATCTGCCGCTTGCCGATCGTTTGACCGCGCATCAGCAGTTCGCTCAACCCGAAGTAGACGAAGCTCCCCAGCGACCAGATAAAGATGCTGACGCCCAGCATCACGAGTTGCACCTGCCGGGCGTTCTGCATCGGATCCTTCGGATCGAGCTCGCCGAACAGCCCGCCCAGCGAAAGACCGAGCGCCGCCCCGGCGATCATCGCCGCGAAGAAAAAGACGAGGCAGAACACGCTGAGGATCAACTGGTCGACGAACCAGGCGACGAACCGCGTCCCGACTCCCGCCGTGCGATAGGAGACGTGAATGTTCTCGGGCGTTTCGAAGGCGACGCTGTTGTTCATGGTATGATAGCCGCCGCGTGAGGCCGGCGTTTGCTGCCTTCATCCCGATGCGTTATTCAATCAACGGTCAATGGTACGAAGCCGCCGGGCAGAAGCTCGCGGCCAGCGGAATATGAGCCATTTCTTCACTCGCAACAAGCCGATTTGGGATGAACTGGATCAACTCGTCCAGCGAGCCCGGCGTTCGCCGAGAAGTCTCACGCCAGAGGAACTCTCGCGGCTCGATCTCCTTTACCGGCGGACGACGATTCACTTAGCGCAAGTTTCGACCCGCAGCACCGATCGGCAACTGCAGCAATATCTTAACAACCTCGCCTCGGCCGCCCACAGCGTCATCTACTTGCCGCCACGGCAGTCGATGTTCCAGGGGGCGTGGCAGTTCGCCAATGAAGGCTTCGCCCGGCTGATCGTGCGGAATTGGCGTTACCATCTCGCCTCGGCCTTGCTGCTCATCGCCGGGGCGCTGCTCGCCTTCTTCGCGTCGCTCAGCGATCCGGTGGCCGCGTACGCGCTGATGCCGGCGGGGGATCCGCGGCAGCCGGGCGCGAGTCGCGACCAACTTCTCGAAATCCTCCGAAGCGGCCGCGAGCAAGGGGGCGGCGAGAAGTTTTTCTTCGCGTCGTTCCTGTTCACCCACAATCTCAAGGTCGGCGTCATCGCTCTCGGCCTCGGCGTCCTCGCAGCCGTACCGACGGTGTTCCTCATGATCTTCAACGGGATGATCATGGGCACGTTCATCGCGATCCACTATCGCGCCGGCCTGACGACCGAGATGTGGGCGTGGATCCTGCCGCACGGCGTGACCGAAATCGGCGCGATTATCCTCTGCGGCGGCGTCGGGCTGCGACTCGGGCAGGCAGTGATCAGCCCGGGGCTGCTGTCGCGGACGGAAAGCCTGCGGCGCGCCGGCATCGAAGTAGGCGCCATGGCGATCGGCGTCGCCGGGATGCTCGTCGCCGCCGCGGTGATCGAGAGTTACCTGCGGCAGAGCCATCTTTCGACGAACGCGCGACTTGGCTTCGCCGCGGCGAGCGCATTATTCTGGGTTCTCTATCTGACCCACGGCACAATCCGAGAACGGCGGAGCCGGCAGCGCGAGATGATGCTGGCTGCAACACCGGCGAATGACAATGCACTCTTTGTGGCGCGCGCCGTCGCGGCGCGCTAAGCCGCAAGCGGCTAGAGCAAATCTTGCGAGCGAAGATCAATGAACTGATTGATCAGCGGGATCGTGAGATCCCCTGGCTGCACGTCGAGAACATGAATTCCCGCGCGGCGAATCGAGTGGAGCGCCCGCTGCCGTTGCCGCAGTAGGCGGAATGCCACCCCCTTGCGCGCGGCGTCGAGCATCGTGGTCACGTCCCCCTGAATCGACCGCGTCAACAGCGGCGTCTGCAGCGCCGCGAGCAACACGACGTGCCGCTGGGCTAGGCGGCTCAGCGACGAGCGCATCCGCTCCGACGTTTCCACGTCGACGAGATCCGAGATGATCACGAACAGCGAACGCCGCGGTTGCCGCAATTGCAAGTCGGCGAACATCGCGCCAAAGTCCGACTCCCGCATCTTCGAATCGAGCGCGTAAACTTGCTCGGCCAGCGGACCGATCGAACTCGCGCCGGCGATCGGCGCGAGATACCCGCGCACTGCATCGTCGAACACGGCGATCCCGCAGCGGTCGCCCGTCTGCAGCGCGGTGCGGGCGAGCATCAGCGCGGAGTCGACCGCGCAATCGAGCTTCGTGCCGTTGCCAACCGAGGCGCCCATCAACCGGCCGCAGTCGATGGCGATCATCACGTCGCGGTGGCGTTCGACTTGATAGCGACGAATCACCGGCCGGCGAATGCGAGCGGTCGTGCGCCAGTCGATCCGCCGCGGATCGTCGCCGGGGCGGTATTCGGCGAGCGATTCGAACTCGCTCCCAGCGCCATGGCTGCGGGCCTTCGTGAGCTTGTCGAGTTGTAAGAGCCGGGCGCGCTGATCCTGGCTGAGCGTTTCACGCGAGGCGTAGGTCTCGGGAAGAACTCTTACGACGCCCGTGGAATCGAACTTCCGCTGCATCTCCAGCAGACCGAGAGGCCCCACGACGCGCGCCCACGCCGGCCCGAACCGGTGCCGACCGCGAATCGGGATCGTCAGCCGCGCGGTCACTTGCTCGCGCTCGCCGGGATCGAGACGGAGCGGCGTGAACTCGGGTCCCTCCAGGGCCGCGGGCGGAATCACGTCCCGCAGCATCGCGCTAACGGCGCGTTTCCCTTCGTTATGCAGCGTCAACTCCGACAGCAGCGGCAGCCCACGCGCCGCGTTCACCGGCAAGCGTCGTGAGACGCGCAGCCCCTCGACCATCGGGCGCAATTTGCGGAAGTCCGCGATCGCAGCGGCGATCAAACCCATCCAAACGACCACCATCACCCACAACATCGGCGGCCAAACGAACGCCAACGGCGCGAGCGCTCCCGCCGCGGCGACGCCCCACAACAATCGTGGCGCGGGTCGCACGCTCACCGGGGAACCTCGACCGATTCGAGCAAATTGGCCAGCACCTCGTCCGTGGTCGCCCCTTCCAGTTCCGCCGCGGGGCTCAGCACAACGCGATGCCGCATTGCGGGAAGCAGCGCGTGCTTGATATCGTCCGGCGTGACGTAGTCGCGGCCAGCGAACCGGGCGAGACTCTTGGCGCCCATGAGCAGCATCAGCCCCGAGCGCGGACTGGCGCCAACAGCGAGCGAATCATCTTCGCGCGTCGCCCGCAGCAAGCGGCAGACGTAGTCGACCACCTCGTCGCGGACATGCGTCTGCCGAATCTCTTGTCGAGCGGCAATGATGTCGGCCGGCGTCAGCACGGGCTGAACGTTCATCCGCGCCGGATCGGAGCGCCCGCCGGTAGCGTGATGTTCGCTCAACACGCGATGCTCTTCCCCTTGCGCCGGGTAGTCGACGATCACCTTGAACATGAATCGGTCGAGCTGCGCGAGGGGCAGGGGGTAGGTTCCCTCCTGTTCGATCGGATTCTGCGTGGCGAACGTCACGAATGGGTCGGGTAGGGGGTGGGTCACGCCGTCGTAAGTGACGCTTTGCTCCTGCATCGCCTCGAGCAGCGCCGCCTGCGTTCGGGCCGACGCGCGGTTGATCTCGTCGGCCAGCAGAAAGTTGGTAAAGACCGGCCCCGGGCGAAACTCGAAATCACGCGCCTCCTCGCGGTAGATCGACGAGCCGGTGATGTCGTTCGGCAGCAGATCGGGCGTCATCTGCACCCGGCGATACTGCAAGTTAAGCGACGCCGCGATCGTGCGCACCAGCAGCGTCTTCGCCACGCCGGGAGGCCCTTCAAGCAAGACGTGGCCGCTGCTGAACAGCGCCGCCAGCGCCAGTTCGATCGTGTCGTCCTGGCCGAACACTACCTTAGCGATTTCATCGCGGATCGCGCGATATTTCAATTCGAGAGACAATCGTTCACCTTTCGGAGGGCTGCGAGAATCGTCACTTCTTTAGCGTTGGGCGTCGATAGCACATCGTCGGCGTTTTTGACGGCTGCCTCCAACCGCGCGGCACGCTGCGGATCGCGGCGGGCGACCGCGGCGGCAATCCGGTCGACGTCGTCCAAATCGGGCGGCAATCCGGCGCCGTCGGCCATCGACCATAACGCGCCGCTGCGGACTTCCGCCAGGACAAACCGCCCGCTGCCGCGCCCCCGCAACAAGAATCGCGACATCGCGTCGAGATACTCGCCAATCGACCGCCGCGAAACCGGGCGATCGTCCAGCGGCGGCCCGAGGAAAATAGCCGAACGCCAAATCCAAACGCCGACGAGCCCTACGATCGCCAGCGCCAACGCCGCGTAGCCTGGTTGCGTCAGCAGCCAGAGGGCGTTGCCGCGAATCGTCAGGCCGTGATAAAACTCGTCGACGATGACGCGCGATTGACCGAGCGTCATCAGCTGCATTGTGAGAGGGCTGTTGTCGGCTTCGCCGAGCAGCCAATTCGAGGCGACCGCCGGCGCCGCCATCACCGCGACCTCGCCGGCGCCAACGGGAAAGATTGCCGCCAGCGTTTGCTCTTCGCCTTTCACATCGACGTAGGTGATGCGGCCCGTCGGCTGCGGCGAGTCGTAAGTGATCGACCAAGCGTCGCCGTCCGGTAGGCAAACCGACTTGATGCCCGGCCACTCGCGACACTTCCCGAGAAGCTTCACCGGCACATAGCGAACTTTGGTCGAAGCCTCTTTCAGCCAGCGCGTGGCGAGCTTTCGCCAAGGACGACCGGCCGCTGCGTCGACCAGGTCGACGACGTTCCCCTCCGGCATGACGTTGGTGTTCAAGAAAAAGACCTCAGGAAGGCCAAGTTCCGTCAGAATGTCTTTGGGCTCTTTCATCATCGACGCCCGTGCGTCGGCGAACAGACTTTTATCTTCGCCCTGCAGCGTCACGGTCAGCCGGCCGCCGCTTTTTACCCACTCGGCAAGTTGCACGATGTGAGCAGGTTCCGCCTGGACGAGCGCGTCGAGCGGAGCCCACATGACGAACGCCGCATCGAGATCGTCGGCGGTCACGCGAGGAATCAATTGCCGTTCGACCGGAACGCCAACCGCGAGCAGCGTGTCATGAGCCCCGCGAAAACCGCTGGCGCGCACCCCCATCGAGTCGGCGCCCCAGCCGTCGTCGCCCGGCGTGTTCGCGAAGAGCATCCAGAGCCCGCTGCCAAGCGACAGCACGACGAGTACCACGACGGCGGCGATGACGTTGCGGGCGCTAAGCATGGCCGTGCGCCTCGCCCGGAACGCGAAGTTGCTGATACGCCGCCAAACAACGGCGGTACTCCCCTTCGCCGCACGGCTTCCGACCGTACCAACCAGCGTCGATCGTCTCGACGAAGAGCCGCATCGCGTCGATCAGCCGCGCGTCGCGCAACCGCGACAGAATCTCACGATTGGTGATGCCGGGGCGGAGTCGCTTTTGTTCGCGCTGCTGCAGGCCGACCAAAGCCGCGCGAAAGAGGCAGCGGACGGCGCCGATGTAATCCCGGTCGGCGGCAGCTTCATCGGCGAGCTTCTCGAAGTCAGCCGGCTGAAGCTCGTTGCCGCGAGTGACGTCGACGAGCGTCGTCTTCCGCGACGGCGGCCGCAGGACGCTGAAGACCGTGTAGAAGATGTGGCCAATCAGAGCAATGAGCAGCACAAACAGGCCGATAACGATCAGCCACCGCAGCGGATCGGGAAAGCCCTCCATCGCGTTAAAGAGCCAGACGAAGGGTCCGAGGAGGAGCCGGATCAGCCACTCAAAAAACTGGAGGAGTTGTTCGGCGCCAGGAGGCGCGGTTTCAACTTGGAACTCGGGGCGTTCGAGCACCAAGCGCGCCGTGTCGCGGATTTCGTCGGCGGCGGGAAGTGAGGCGTTCAAGGGCGCAACGCTAAACAGCAAGGGCTGGGACGGCGAGGCTAGAAAGCTCCCTCGCGGGCCGTGCCGTCATCATCGTTCGCTTCGACCGCCTCGGCCAGTCGCATCAAATCGAAATCCTCAAGCTGGCAGCGGCAGGAGAAGTAAAAGACGGTCATGGCCGCAGCGGAGAACGTCACGACGACGGCTTGCATCGCCACCTGCACGACGACGGAGATATGGGGCTGCGGAATCACGGCGCCAACGCCGCCAATGACGGCGGAGATAATGCTGATAAGCATCAACAACACAAACGCCTTGCCCATATTTCCTTTCATGAGCGCTTTGCTCCGCGACATTGCCGCGCTGCCGCTCAACCCTTCCAGCATCACAGTCTGGGCGTAAAAAATGAACCAGAGCATGAAGAGAATGCCGGGGATAACGCACAGAATGAATCCAACCATCATCGCCAAACTGTAAAGCAGCGTCGTTCCGATGAGCGGCAATGCCCGGCGTAGCGAGTGGCGCCAGGCGCTGTCGAAGCTGACCGACTCGCCGAGATAGCTGCGAGAGACGGCCCAGACCATGGCGCCGTTGGCCAGCGGCACGCCGATAAGTCCAAAGAAAAGCGACGCCGGAAGAGTGAACAGCGAGGCCATGAGAACGGCCTCCTGATATTCTTGCATCACGGATGGCTCGAAGGGGGGCGTCGGCGCTGGCGGAACTTTGGCCATCATCACAAACCCGTTGATCAGTCCGTATGGCACATAAACGACGGCGGCGATGGCGAGCAGCACGCCGAAGTGGTCCTTCACCAGCGCGACCGTCTGATCCAAAATTCCCCCAATGCTCAACGATTTGATTTCGTAGCGCGTCATGCGATTCCTCGGTTGGGGCGAGCGGGCCGGCCCCCGGCGAATTGCCGGTCGTTTTACTGGCCGAAGCGTCGACAACAGCTTAGACGGGGCGATAGGCTAAAGCAACAGAACTGGGCGTCGACTTCGCCGTTGGGTGCCACTGGCATCCTGCCAGTGCAGACGTGGGGTACTCGCTCGGCACTTCTCACTGGCAGGATGCCAGTGGCACCCGCTTGATCAGCAATCTGCACCTCCAGCACACAATGCGCCGCCTCACCGCCATCCTGAACCCCCAAGCCGACCGCGGCCGCACCGCGCTGTTGGCCAACTCGCTGCAGCAAACGCTCGCAGGGCGCGTGGAGTTGCAACTCCTGAAAACGACGCGCCGCGGCGAAGCGATCGAGCTTGCCCAGCAATCCGCCCAGGCGGCTTGCGACGGCGT
>JBGSMO010000124.1:0-3208 GCA_041740115.1 Pirellulales bacterium | reverse complement strand
CAGGAGAAGATGGGGCTCGGCGTCGATCCCGACTTCGACGCCGACGATCCCGATGATCAGCCCGAACGGCACGTCACCGGCCAGCAACTCTGCGAGGCGATGCGGCGTTACGCCCATCAGCAGTACGGCTACCTGGCCAAGCAGGTGCTGAACCACTGGGGAATCCAGCGCACCGGCGACTTCGGCGAGATCGTGTTCAACCTGATCGAGATCGGTCAGATGCGCAAGACGCCAGACGACCGGCGGGAAGATTTTGACGACGTCTTCGACTTCGACGAAGGGTTCCAGCACAGCTTTCAGATTTCGGCGGCCGACGCCTTCGAGGAACCGCGGTCGTGAGCGGACGGAAGCCCGAAAAACCGGCCGCAACTCTCGAGATCGCGGCTCCGCGCGGCCATCGGGGGCAACTCATCCTGGCCAGTCTCCTCCTGGCCGCGTGGCTACTTTTCTTGGCGGCGATGGCGGTGACCGCTTGATATCAACCGGCTGTTCAGTGTGAAATGGAGCTCTTGTCGCCCTGACGGGGCTGAGCCCCCGACCGTCGCCCTTGCGGAACCACTCCGCGCGACCCTTTACATCCTTCGGTTTAACTGAGCCTGCCATGAAAGTTGTCCCCCTGGGCGACAAGTTAGTTGTGAAGCGTATGGATTCGGCGGAGCGGACGGCAGGCGGAATCCTGCTCCCCGACGCGGCGCGCGACAAACCCCAACAAGGCCGCGTGCTGAGCGTCGGCGACGGCAAGCTGCTCCCCGACGGGACCCGTGCGGCCCTCGAAGTGAACGAGGGAGACCGGGTCGTCTTCAGCAACTACTCGGGCGCTGAAGTGACGATCGACGACGAGAAATTGCTGATTCTCAACTCGGGCGACGTGCTGGCGATTGTCCGGTAGACGCAAGATCCCTTGTCGACAGGATCGCCACTAGCGTCGCAAAAGACGACGCCAGGCAGCGGGCTTCCTTGCCGATGCTGCGGCGATTGCTGACTTGCAGGCGGCGCAGGCCATCGCTGATCACGAGAGTGGTGCCCTCGTTGCCCCAACAAAACCGCACAATCCGGCCAATCAGTCCGTAGTGGTTGAATTGGGCCGCGGCTGGCCTAAGAATTGGGAACAGCAGTTGCCAAACGTAAGCTTCTTGCGCGGCATTCTTGGTTGGCACGTCTTGCCGCAACGCTATTTTTTCAGTTTCAGGTAGCCAATCGAGCGCGTGCCACTGGCATTCTGCCAGTGCTGAAGTGGGTACTCGCTCGACACTTCTCACTGGCAGAATGCCAGTGGCACCCAAAGATTTGGGAAGGAATTGATCATGCGATTTTACGGACTCCTCGCTGCGGCGCTGTTGTTGCCCGCTACCGTATCCTGCCAGTGGAGCTACGCCGCCGAGGCCGCCGTGGCTGAGGCGCCGACCGCTCAGGTGTTGGTCGATCAAGGCGTGGCGTTTCTCAGGAAGTCGCAAGCCGAGGATGGTTCGTTCAGCAAGGAAGCCGGCCCCGGCATCACGGCGATCGTCGCCACCGGCCTGCTGGAGAATGGCGTGCCCGCCGACGATCCGATGGTCGCCAAGGCTCTCGCCTATCTGAAGACGTTCGTCCGCTCCGACGGGGCCGTCGCGGCGGAAGGCTCGAAGTACAGCAACTACGAAACCTGCATGTCGATCCGCGCCTTCAAGGCGGCGAACGTCGACGGCAAGTACGACGACCTGCTGAAGAATTCCGGCGCCTACGTCAAGCAAATCCAATGGGACGGCGAAGAGGACCATGGCGAGACGAGCGACTTCTACGGCGGCGCCGGCTACGGCGGCCACGGGCGGCCCGACCTGTCGAACACCACCTTCCTGCTCGACGCGCTGGAAGCGCTCGACACGCCCGAGGATGACGAAGCCGTGCAACGGGCGCTGGTCTTCGTCTCTCGCTGCCAAAACTTGCCGAGCAAGTACAACGAAACGAAGTTTCCGGAACTCAACCCCGACGGCGGATTCTACTACACGATCGCCCAAGGAGGTTCGAGCCAGGCGGGCGCCCTGCCGAACGGCGGGCTGCGGAGCTACGGCTCAATGACCTACGCGGGGCTCAAGAGCATGCTCTACGCCGGAGTCGGCAAGGACGATCCGCGGGTGAAGGCCGCCGTCGAGTGGCTGCAGCAGCACTACTCGCTCGACGAGAATCCCGGCATGGGCGACTCGGGCCTCTACTACTACTTCCACACCTTCGCCAAGTCGCTGAGCGCCTACGGCGAGCCAAACTTTGTTGTGAAGGATGGCGACAAGCATGACTGGAAGCAGGAGCTGATCGCTGCGCTCGCCTCTCGCCAGAAGGAAGACGGCAGTTGGGCCAATGCGAACGAGCGCTGGCTTGAGGCTGACCCCAACCTGGCGACCGGCTACGCCCTGCTAGCACTGTCGTACGCGAAGTAATTAGCGATGAAGCCGCCGTCATCCTGAGCGGAGCGAAGGATCTAGCATCTCATCAGTGCATCTTGATTCTTCGCTTTGCTCAGAATGACAACTTCACCAGACTCGCATCGCTCCGATAGCCAACTGCTCTTCACTCCCTTCCCGCGATTTGGTACCACCCGACGCCTACGCCGCATCGGCGGCGGTCTGACTTGAGCTGGCGCGGAAGATTCAAGCTCTGCAAGGATTCGCAGAGCGACTTCGGCGACGAGTACTAATCGAATAATCGTTCACGATCGGGGTTCTTGGTATGGAAACCATCTCCGCACCCGCGGCGCCGCGCCGGCTGGTTGGCCGTTTGATTCCCTGGACGCTTGCGTCGGGACTCTTCGCCGGAGGCGGGTTCGGGGTCTACCACGTCGCCGTCCCTCAGACGGGCGTCGTCGCCGCTTCGGCGACCACGGCAGCCGTCGATCCGTTCGCGACTCCCGGTTCGTCGTCGACGAGCGAGCAGATCAAGCACCTCTTCGCTCCGCAATCAGCGCCCGAGATGGCGGCAGTCGAGAATCGCTACGCCGTCGCCGATCCCCGGCAGTTGCCGCCGGGGGAAGCAGCCGCGACCGACGAAGTCGCCACGCCGCGCAATGCCGCCGAACTGACCGGCACGCAGAATCCGTTTGCTGCCGCCGCGCCGCGGGCAGCCAATGAACCGCCTGTCGCCGATACGACTGAGGTGACCCGCGGGCAGGAGCCGGGACCGAATCCGCTTCGCCAGCCGGCCGCGCAAACAACCGCGGTAGCAGAACCGCCAGCGCCAG
>JBGSMO010000111.1:0-9535 GCA_041740115.1 Pirellulales bacterium | reverse complement strand
ACTGCCATTGTCGATGAGTCACATCGCTGGGATACTCGCACTCCGTTTTCATGCTACGGCTCCTTCCTTCGGCTGGCACCAAAGGCAGGGAGCCGTAGCTGTTTTCGTTTAATCAGGCAATTTCAAAACACGTTCTAAGACGCTGCCAAAATTATCGGCGTTTCCCACCGCTGCGCGGAGCTTCGAGAGGTTCGGCACGCGAACCGTTAATCCGCAGGGACAGATGAACGTCGCCCCTGCTTCGCTGGCGACGACCTGCGACGTCTCACCGCATTCGCAAGTGACTGGATAACTCATGGCTTCTCTCGCGCACGCTTGTCGCCGCTCACTCCTTAAACGCCTCCGCCATCCGCGGATTGGCGTCGGGATTCGACCGCCAATAGTCTTTCCAGCCGGCCTCGCGAGCCTCACGCTCGCTGCGGTCGACGTAAGTCCCCTGCTCTTCCATGGCGCCGTTGAGCGCGTCGCCGGTCATCGTCGCCCACATCGTCTTAGCCGACGCGCACCCGCCGAGCGTCGCAGCGAACATCAACGAAACGGCGACCTTAAACGCCTGAGCGAGATCCATCTCAGCTCCTCCACCGCACCCTCGAGGACGCCAAATTCGGACTGGCCGCTTCAGCGGCCAGTCAGCCCCGCGCACAGATCATCAATCAAACCACGCCCTCTCACTCCGCCTCGCGCTTAATCTCCTCCGCCGCCTGCCTCTCAAACTTCGCCACATGCGTCCCGGTTCGATCCAGCGAGTCGTTCAGCTCCGACCCGCGCTCCGACGCCCAGAACGAGCCGGTGCCAGTCGACGCCGCTGGCGCCGCGCAGCCCGCGATCGCTGCGAACAGAAAGGCGCCCAGACAAGCAACGAAACGATTCATCCGACCAACTCCCGCGATCCGCGGCGAAAGAACGGCGAGCAAAAAAAAGCAGCGCCTAGAGCGAGTTCCAGTTAAGCGTAGCGTCTGTCATTTTGAGCGGAGCGAAGGATCTAGCACCAAACGAGCGGCCAGATTCTTCGCTCCGCTCAGAATGACGCTACAGCTAACTGAAGCTCGCTCTGGATACTTTTTTTGGCCGCGCCGGTCAACGCCAGCAAGCGCCGGCGCGCCCCCAGATTCTCCAAACTTTTGTGTTGAAAATGGGCCAGCCATTGTGCGATGCTGAAGCGTCGGTCCGCCGATGTCACTCCAGCCCCTGGCTCCGCCAGGGGGTCGGTTGCCATGCCGATAGACATCGCCCTGCGAGGTGCTTGCGGCGGCCCCCGAGGAGAGGAAGCGCTATGTGGCAATGAAAAGCGATAGGCCGCTAGCTCGCCCTGAGCCCGCCGAAAGAAGCATCAACTGATGCTTCGAGGGGGCGACAGGGTGACGTCCCTTTCCCGACCATCGTTCTTTGACATTTCAACCCGATTGCCAAACCGGTCGCTCCATCGTTCGCCCGGCCGGAGACGGTTCTGCGCGGCTCCGCTATCGCAAAGGCAACGAGCGCAATCGCACGTGATAGCTCAAGGGACTCGCCGCCCAATGCTGTCGCGTGTCGGGTGTCGCCTCAAAAGGGATGCCCGAACCTAATGGTCGACGTAACTTCATGCAGGCGAATGAGTTATCAGGGTGTCGCCCTGTCGCC
The DNA here is from genome assembly GCA_041740115.1 of Pirellulales bacterium. GTDB lineage: Bacteria > Planctomycetota > Planctomycetia > Pirellulales > Lacipirellulaceae > Lacipirellula. Next base: position 7,915 of record JBGSMO010000111.1, on the reverse strand, counting down.
TAAAATCGCGTTTGCGACACAACGACACAGCGACACCCAGCTGTGCGCCCCCAATTCGTCATTCGTCATTCGTCATTCAAGCAATTCCTGAATCCCCCCCATCAGCACCCCTTCGACGCTCGGCGCCACCCGCGACGCCCGATCGCTCGTCTCGTACCCTCCTTGGGCGTACGAATCGTGGAGCCCGATATACCCGCAGCCATAGTCGCCGTAAGCAGCGACGCAGACGGCCGACTCGGGCCGAAGTTGCTGCGCCGCGAGTTGATACTCGACAAACAACTCACCAGGAAGGTGGAGCAAATCGACGTCGCCGATCCGCAATCGGCTGAGAGACACTTGGCGCCCCGCCGCGCACTCGCGGAGGAACTGCAGATGCCGCACCGCTTGGAGCCGTTCCCCTTCGGCCGCACTTTTGTCGCCGATAACGCGCAGCAACTCCGCTTCGTCGAGATGCTTCCCTGGCGGCAACGCCACGTCGCGCGTCGACCAATTGATGACCGTCGACTCGTCAATCGGCTCCTTGACGCTCGCATCCCATGCCCCCTTCATCCCCGCAGCGACGCGGCGCGCGAGCACCGGCCGCATCTCCGGCGAACCGTCATTGTACTTGCCCGCCCCGATGTTCCCGCCCGCCCCGTTAAAGTGAACATGCAGCGGCCCCGGCAGCGCTTCCTCGCGCAGCGATCGAGCCATCCCCGGATAGTCGGCGCTGATCCGCCCCTTGCCGTAGTAACTCTGCGGATGAGTCGCATAGTAGGTCAGCACCGCAACCGGTTCGTCGCCGTTCCAGAAACCGATCGCCCGTGCCTTCGGATCAATGATCCCCTCGGGCTGAGCAATTGCTTCCGGATCGGTACACGCCGTGTAGCGGACCCACTTCACCTTGCCGTCGGGACCCAGGCAGCGGCGATTCGAGGCCACTTTCTCCACAGTCCCGGCACCGTGACTCACATGCGTCACCGGCTGGGTCGCCGCAGCCGCCTCCTGCACTGCGGCAGCCGTCCGTGCGATCGCCTCGCGAGCGAACGCGACGTCGAACAGCTTCCCGCCGAGGCCGAACTCGCTCGCCAACTTGTCGGCGCCGAAGTCGCATCCCGGCGCGTCATGCTGATGGAGGGCATGGACGGCGACCCGATCGACCGTCGTCCCCGCCGCGGCGGCCAGCGCTTCCTTCCACGCGTCTTGGCCGTCATTACCGACGCCGACCCAATCGAGCGCCACCAACACAATCGGCTTCTCTCCCGCCGGAATCAGCACCACGCCGCGGGCCGAGAGGGGATCGTCTACCGCCGACGCCGGCGGACACAACGCGTCGCACAACGGCGCTCCCATCGGCGGCGTCACGTCGACCTTGAACGTCCCGACGGAGAGCTTCGGCGGCCCCGAGTCCGCAGCGATAGTGAGCGCCGCAGTGGCCCCCGCTGCCACCAGCGCAGTTACCACGCCAAGCAGAATCAACCAATATCGCATGATCCACTCCAAAGAAGCCACGACCGGTGGTCGCGGAAACCACTCGCCGGTCGCGAGCATTTACAGTTCACTACGCAAATAAGCAATCAAGTCAGCAATCCCCTGCGGATCGATCTCACGCTCAAACCCCTCCGGCATCAACGACAACCCAGTCGACTCCATCACGTCGATCTCAGCCCGCGGTACCGTCTGCGTCGCCTTCTCCGCCCCCGTGAGGGTGACCGTACTCGCCGTCTCCGCCGAGACGACCCCGCTATGAGCCAACCCGTCGACGGTCACGATGTTGTACTGAATGAACTTTGGATCGACCTCGCGATTGGGGTCGAGAACGTTCACCAACAGCGCCTCTGGCGTTCGCGTGAGGACGGTGGCCAAGTCGGCGCCCACCTCGGTTCCCACCCCCTCGCGGCGATGGCAGACGACGCAGTGCTTGCGGAACAGGGCTCGCCCCTCGTCGACGTTTCCGTCCAGCTCCAGCGCCGTACGGTAGGCATCCAGAACTTCGCTGCGCGACGACGCGGAAGTTGCGAACGCCTTCACGGCGCGCTCGCGAACGGCAGCGTCGGCGTGAGTCTTCAGCCGCTGAATCGTCGACGGATCAAGATCGCGCGACGTGAGTTGTTCGCTTTCCACCGCAGCCACCAGCGCCGCAGCCGTGGCGGCGCGCGAGAGCAACAGGTCGGCCCCCTGCAGTCGCAAGGCGGGACTCATCCCACGCCAAGCGGCGACAACCGGCTCAGAAATATCCCCTCCGCTGAACTGCCCCAGTGCGGCGAGCGCCGCTGCCTGCACCTCTTGCGGCTGATGCGGAGCGATCAGTTCGCCCAGCGTCGGCGCGACGGCGGCGAACTTCCCCATCGCGAGCTGGTTGACGGCGGCGACTCGCGCAGCGAGTTCCGCGTCGTCGTCGACGGCGACCTGCAACGACGCGGCGACCAGATCCTCGATCAATGGATCGATCTGCACAGCCTTCTCGCTCAGTTGCGCACGAACCTCTGCAGCCTGCGATCCTGCCCCGCGCAGCGCGGCCACCAACAACTCGCTGGCGATCGGCTGTTTCAGTTGACGAGCGGCCACGACGTCGGCAGCGAGCGACTCCAGTTCACGCTGATCGCCGCGGGCGCCGATCTGGCGCGCAATCTCGGCGAGAAACGTTCGCCCCGCCGGCGTCGCGGCGAACTCTTGATCGGCGACCAGAGCATGCAGCAGCGACTCGCCCCCTTGGGCAAGCGAGCTCAAGACGGCCACTTCGACATCAGGATTCCCCACGTCGCGGCGCACGATCGCCGCGAGCGCTACAATCCGCTCTGTGCCGCGACAGTCGCCCAGGGCGAACGCGACACGGTAACGAACATTCAAGTCAGGATCATTCCCGAGTGCGATCAACGCTTGCTCGACGCCAGTTCGACTGGGCGACTCCCCATTCACGGCATCACGCAGCCAACGACTGGCAAGTCTCGCGGCATGCTCACGCAACATCGGATTAGCGTCGGCAAGCGCCGACTTCAAGACAGCGGCGTCAAGTTGGCCGGCACTCTGCAGGCCATGGACGGCAAGCACGCGCCCTTCTATCGGCGCGTTATGATCATCAAGCAGCTTGTGAAGCTCGTCCACGGCAGTCGGGTCGTTCCGCTCATACAGCAACCGGGCCGCGGTGGTGCGGTGCCAAGCGTTCGGATGCGCGAGCATCGCGACAAGCTCTGCGGTCGTCGCATCGCCCGGAAGGGCGCGCGTAAACTGCTCGCGTCGCTGCTCGTCGCTCCGATCAGTGCGGATCACTCGGTAAAGGCGCCCCTTATCGCGGCCGCTCGTGAGGTCGAGATGCTTCTTGATCACCGGCGGCAGACTGTCGGGATGCTCGATCACCTCGCGGTACATGTCGAGGATGTAGAGATTGCCGTCGGGCCCGTTGGCGAACTGAACCGGCCGGAACCAGATGTCCTTCGACGCCACGAACTCCCGCTCCGGCGTCGCGCGACGGGCGACCAGGGCGACGTCGTCGGGCTTTGACTCGACCATCTTGCGATGGACCAAGTTGCTGCCAACGTCGCCGATGAAGGCGTTGCCACGATACTCGGCTGGCCAGGCGTCGCCGGTGTAAATGGTCACGCCGGTGGCGCTCGTAAAATAGCCCGCGGGTCGGCCGCCTCCTTCGACGATGCCCTCAACGATCCCTTTCTTACGCAGCCGCGTGCGGATCTCGCGCCATGGCTCGACTGGACTGATGCGAAACACGTCGGCGGTCGGCCCCTCGACGGCGATACTGCGCAGCGGCGACGGGGCTTGAAGATAGGGATTCCGCGAAAGGTCCGCGTCGTCGCTGACGATCTGCTGGATGTGATTGCTGTTGTTGCAGGTGAACTCACGCCCCAGCGGATCGATGAAGTAGCCGTGTTGGCTCGCCCCGCTCTCGGCGCGGGCTTCAAGCGTCCGCGGGTCGAACGAAAAATTCCGGCCCCGCAGCACGAGCGGCTCGGCGTGGGGCTGATCGCCGCGGCGGAGATCGGCCCCGCAGCTGCTCACGGCGACATGGATGCGATTGTCCAACCCCCAACGAAATGAATTCAGAAGTCCCTGAACATTATGCGTCCCAAACCCCGTAAACGCGACCTTCCGAACCTCGGCCTTTCCATCGCCGTCGACGTCCTTGAAGTAGAGAATTTCGGGTGCCGCCCCGACGAAAATGCCGCCGTCGTAGCAGAGAACCGCCGTCGGCCAACCGAGGCCTTCGGCGTAGACGGTGCTCCGCTCGAACCGGCCGTCACGGTCGGAGTCTTCCAGCAGGCGGACCCGACCAAGCATGTCGTCTGGGTTCTCGCTGTAGCCAAGCATTTCCACGACGAAGAGTCGCCCCTGTTCGTCGAAGTCGAGGGCGACTGGATCGGTGACTTGCGGCTCGACGGCGGCCTGTTCGAGGGCAAAACCGGGCTCGACTTCGAACGATTCGGGGGCCTCAGCGGGGCTCAACGCGGGAATTCGGGGAAGATCGGCGGAATAGTCGCGGTCGACGGAATCTGCCGTGGACGTTTCGGCAGCGATCGACGGCGCTGCGAAGCCGCGAGTAATCGCGATCAGCAGCGCTCCCATCATGACGGATTTCGCGTAAAGTGAATTCACCATGCCACACAGCATACACACTGCAACTTTGCGTTGCCACCATTTCGAAGCGGGTGAATCAACGACGCTGAACCTCGCCCACTGCAAACGCAATCCGTCCAAATCTGAGGGCCCACGGTTCGTGGACCGCAGTAAATCCGACTCGCCAGAGCGACCGCGTCACGGCAAACAGGAGCCGAAGCGATTCGACCACCTGGGAAATTGGCGTCCCGAAACGGCGGCACTTTCGCGCCCCGCCGTGATGGCCGCTCCGTGCGTGCGGCGTTTATAATCGGTGGACTATGCCAATCTCTCTTCTCAGCAGCGAGAGCGTTCCTCATCGGCGACGGCTGGCTTGGCTGCCGCCGCTCCTGCTCGCCGTGATGTCCGCCCAAGCGTCGGCGTCCGAGGCGAAGATCGACTACAACCGCGACGTGCGGCCGATCCTTTCCGAGAATTGCTTCGCGTGCCACGGCTTCGATGAGGCGTCACGCGAAGCTGAACTGCGGCTCGACGTAGCGGATTCGGCCATCGCAGACCGCGGCGGGTACGCAGCGATCGTCGCCGGCGACGCGGGGGCGAGCGAAGCGTGGCGGCGGATCACCAGCGACGACGAGTCGGAGACGATGCCGCCGGTCGATTCGCATCGGGAACTGACGACCGAGCAGAAGGATATCCTGCGACGGTGGATCGACGAAGGGGCGGTCTATGCGAAACATTGGGCGTTTATTCCGCCGGTCAAGCAGGCCTTGCCCGACGTCGCCGATCAGGCGTGGGCGAAGAACGAGATTGATCGCTTCGTTTTGGCGAAGCTGGAAAACGAGGGGCTGCAGCCGTCCGACGAGGCCTCCCGGCGGATGGTGCTCCGCCGGCTATTTCTCGACCTCACTGGATTACCCCCGAGCGTAGAGGAAGTGGAGGACTTCGTTGCTGATGAACGGCCTGACGCTTACGAGCGGGTGGTCGATCAGTTGCTCGCCAGTCCTCACTTCGGCGAGCGGATGGCACTGGAGTGGCTCGATGCGGCGCGCTATGCCGACACGAACGGCTTCTCGATCGACGGCGGCCGGCACATGTGGCTGTGGCGCGATTGGGTGATCAACGCGTTCAACCAAAACGTGCCGTACGACCAGTTCCTTGTGGAACAACTGGCGGGCGACCTGTTGCCGAACCATACCGACGCGCAACTCGTCGCCAGCGGCTTCCAGCGCAACAACATGGTCACGCACGAGGGGGGGACGATCCCCGAGGAAAACCTCACCAATTACAACGCCGACCGCGTCAAGACGCTCGGCGAAGCGGTGCTGGGCCTCACGCTCGGCTGCGCCCAGTGCCACGATCACAAGTACGATCCGCTCACGCAGCGGGAGTACTACCAGTTCTTCGCCTACTTCAACACGCTGAGCGACATCGGCCTCGACGGCAACGCCGGCGTGAATCCGCGGCCCTACTTCGAGGCGAGAACGGTGCTGCCCGCGGACGAGGCGCCCGAACTGCGGGAGCAAATTGCCAAGCTACGCGAGGAGTTGGAACATCCCGCCGCGGAAGCGATCGACCAGTGGATTGCAGAGCAACAGCAGTCGCTGTCCACGCGCGGCCGCGACTTGGAATTGCATCAGGCCGAGGTCCTCAAAGTCAGCACGCCGAACGCCGGTTCGGGCTTCGATGTAGAAGACGGCCGGTTCGTGAAGATCGCCGGCGCCGGCGGACTGGTCGCTTACGACGTCGCGATGCGACTGCCGGCGAGCGACAAGCCGATCACCGGCGTCCGGATCGTGTTCCATCCCGATGCCGCGGCGCCGGGTGGTGGTTGGGGATTCGGCAAGCTGCCGGTTGCTGACGCCGAGGCTGGCGCCGCGGCAGAGAAAGGGACGTTCGTCGTCACCTCGTTCTCAGCGAGCGCCGAAAGCGTGACGGGCGATCAAGTGAATCTCAACCTACTGCGCGACGTGCGGAAAGCGACGGCGAACACCTGGCGCGCGGACTATCGGCCGAAAGGAGTTCTGGATACGGGACTCAGCGGCTGGTCGCCGGAGATTTCACATGACGGCCCCGTCCATCTAACGATCACGTTTGCCGAACCGATCGACGCGACGGGGACGCCCTACCTGACGACGCAGGTGAACTTCGGCGTCAACGCGCCGCTGGTTGCGAAACGATTTGAATTCTTGGCAGTCACGGGCGAAGACGATGGCAGCGATCTGCCGGCGGAAATCATTGCGATCGTCGAAAAGCCGGCCGATGAGCGAACTAACGACGAGCGACAGGCGCTCGCCGACTACTTTGTGGAGCATGCGGAAACGACTGAGCGACAGCGCGTGGACCTGGCCAATCTCGAAGAGCGGCTGCGCGTGCTCACTGAAAAGTTTCAGACAATGGTGATGGATGAGGCGGAGAAGCCGCGCGACACCTATATTCTGGAACGAGGCAACTACGCAGCGCCCACGGAGAAAGTCTCGCCCGGGACGCCTGCTGCGTTGCCGCCGCTCCCTGCCAACGCGCCAGGCAATCGGCTTGGGCTCGCGCAGTGGATCACGGCGCCGAATCATCCGCTCACGGCGCGGGTGGCGGTCAATCGCTTCTGGCAGACGCTGTTCGGCACGGGCATCGTCAAAACGACCGCCGACTTCGGCGCCCAAGGCGAATGGCCGAGCCATCCGGAATTGCTCGATTGGCTCGCGGTTGATTTCGTCGAGAGTGGCTGGGACGTGAAGGCGCTCGTCCGCAAGATCGTCACGTCGGCCACCTATCGGCAAACGTCGGCGGCGAGCGGCGAACTACTTGAGCGCGACCCGGGCAACCAATTGGTCGCGCGCGGCCCGCGATTCCGCTTGCCGGCGGAGTTCATTCGCGACGCGGCGCTCAAATCGAGCGGCTTGCTCGTCGATCGGATCGGCGGCCCGAGCGTCAATCCGTATACTCCGGGCGACTTGTGGCGGGAGATCAGCCACTACGGCAGTTCGCCGGCCACGTCGCAGGCGTTCATGCAGGACCACGGCGAGAAGCTCTATCGGCGGTCGCTATACACCTATTGGAAGCGGACCGTGCCGCCGCCGAACATGGCGGCGTTCGATGCGCCGAATCGCGAGATTTGCACGGTGCAGCGGGCGTCGACGACCACGCCGCTGCAGGCGCTTGTGCTGTTGAACGACGTGCAGTTCGTCGAAGCGAGCCGTGCGCTGGCCGAGCGGATGGTGAAGCAATCAGGTGACGATGCAACGCGGCTGCGATGGGGCTTTGAAGAATGCACGTCGCGGCCGCCGACGGACGAGGAATTGGCGGTGTTGGCGGAGGCGCTAAGCCGCGAGCGGCAGCGGTACGCGGCTGACGAAGCGGCGGCGCGAAGATC
>JBGSMO010000093.1:0-4724 GCA_041740115.1 Pirellulales bacterium | reverse complement strand
TCGCGCAATTCGGCGACGCCGCGCTCGCCGGTGGCGTTGCCGGCGACCAGCGGCGCGAGTTGTTTGATGATCGCTTCGTTGTCGCCGGTGAGGGAGGCCATCGCGATCAATTGGTCGCACTGGGCGTCGGTCGTTTCGGCGGTGCGGACGAGCTCTTCACGGACTCCCTTCTCGCCGATCTTGGCGAGCTTGTCGAGCGCGCGCAGTACGGCCGCCGAGCGATCAGCGACGCCGAGCATTTCGAGCATCCCGTTCAGGACGGCGCGGTGGTTCACGCGGACCGAAAACTTTTCAATCCCCAGCGCCGTGAAGAGGTCGTTGATCACCAGCGCCATTTCAATGTCGGCCGTGATCTCGGTGACGCCGATCGTATCGAAATCGCACTGCATGAACTCGCGATAACGTCCTGTCTGCGTATTCTCGCCGCGCCAGACCGAGGCGATGTGGTAGCGCTTGAACGGCAGGCCGAGTTCTTGCTGGTGCTGGGCGACGAACCGGGCGAGCGGCACGGTGAGGTCGAACCGCAGGCCGACGTCGCGGCCGCCGTGATCCTGGAATTTGTAGAGCTGCTTGTCGGTTTCATCGCTCCCCTTGCCGGTGAGGATCTCGAGGTACTCAAGGGCCGGGGTGTCGATGGGACGAAAGCCGTAGCTGCGATAGACCCGCCGCGCGGTCTCGATGATCCACTCCCGCGGCATCATTGCCTCGGGGAGATAATCGCGAAACCCTTTCAATGTGCGCGGTTGGATCAGGGCCATCGGGCGAGTGATCTCTTTCCTGTTCAAATGCGAAGACTAACCACCAAGGCACTAAGGCACGAAGAAAGCACGAAGGGTACTGTCGAGAGATTTCTTGGTTTCTTGGTGAAATCCTTGGTGCCTTTGTGTCTTGGTGGTTAAGTATTTCCTAGCTCAGCACCGCGAGCGGGTTTGGTTTGCGGCCGCGGATGCTTTGGCCCGGTTCTTGGATGACCGCCTCGGTGTATTCCCAGACCTGCTCGGGGGTCTCAAGGTAAAAATCGTAGGTCCAGTCTTCATCGTATTCGCAGTTGTCGGTGGTGTAGTCGCGGCAGATTTGGGGGCGGGTTTCGTAGATGCCGCAGCGGTTGTCGCTTTGGAGGTGCTTGCAGGTGGTGTGGACCAGCATGTACCAGTCCCCCTCTTCTTGGAAGACGCTCGCCCGGTCGTGGAGGAGGAACCAGCGGATGAATTCGAATTCTTCGAATGTCTCCGGCGTTTCCATCGGCAGGGCGAAGTACCGGCAGCACTTGGCCGTGCAATATTCACAGAGCGACTCGCCGACCGGCAGGTTCTCGCGATTGATGCGGACGGCGCCGAAGGGGGTGGCGGTGGGGAGGGTCGTCATGAAGAAATCTCGGGAGCGAGGGAGGTTCTTGCGGTGGGGGTAATTTAGCAGAGGGGGGCGAGATTGTCAGTTGTCAGTAGTCCGTGGTCAATTGCGGGGATGCGGGGGGCGTTACGGAGAGTGAGGGGCGCGAGCCGGGGCGTCCTCGCCCCCGGCGGAGGAGCGAGGGAGAACGCATCGGCGACAGCAGCCACTGACGGCTGACCACGGACGACTGACGAAGATGCAAATACCGGGGGGATGAACCCCCCGGCTCGCTATCGGATGGATTTGCGCCAGAGTCTGAGGACTGACTCTTCGTCGGTGGCGGCTTGGAGTTCCTCCGGCGTGAACCAGCGGACGGCGTGCGATTCGTCGCTCACCTGCGGGGTGAGATCGCCTTCGGCGATAATCATGAAGCGGATGTCGTGATGCTCGTGGGCGTCTTCGATCAGATTGCCGGCGGCGTCGTAGCGGGCGGGGATGATGTGAACGTCGAGGTCGAGCGGCGTCGCGTGGACGCCCGAGGCGGCATGGCGGAGTTGCGGTAGGCCGGTCTCTTCGGTTGCTTCGCGCATGGCGACTTCTGAGGCGTCGGTCTGGCCGTCGGCGTGGCCGCCGGGCTGGAGCCAGCGGTTGAGCTTGCGGTGATGGACCAGCAGGAAACGATCGCGGGCCGGGGTAGTGATCCAGGCCGAGGCGGTGATGTGACCGGGGCGGCAGGTCCGGTCGAAGCAATCGGGGTGCGCGACGACGAGCTGGCGGATGCGGTCGGTCATCGTCGCTTCGCTCGGATGGCGGGCGTCGTAACGATCGAGCAATTGTAATAGCGGTTGGCGGTGCATGGCTTAATCTCGTCTTCTCTCTGCGACTTCGCGCCTCTGCGAGAGATCTGCCGGAAAAAGTCTCTCGTAAAGGCGCAGAGGCGCAAAGAAATACGCAAAGGAGATTGGGGCGGAGTCGGTTGATTTTTTGACAGGATTACAGGATCGCGCGGATTTACTGGATGATGCGAAGATTGAATCGCGGACTGGCAACCATCTCCTCAATCCTGTCGATCCGCGAAATCCTGTGATCCTGTCCAGTCTTCGAGCGGCATAGCCTACCACTCGACGGTGGCGTAGCGACTTGCCGCTAGTTCGTTGGTGCGTTCGCGCGGCCAAGTCGTGAGTGGTTCGTTGGCTTGCCAAGCGGCGACGAGAGCCGCTTCGAGTGCCGCGCGCGTCGCTGTCAAGTTCGTCACGAACTGACGATGCCCGCGTTCGCCGCGGTACGTGGGGCGGCGGGCGGGATCGGCGAGCCAGGTCTCGATGCGATCGAGCAGGAAATCGTACAGGATCGTGCCGTGGTAGAGGATCCGGTGGCGTTTGAGCCTGAGGCTGTTGCCGGAGAACTTTACTGGCGGGGCGCCAGGGCGCTCGGCGGGGATCGTGAGGTCGCTGGTGCCGTGGCGGGCAATGCCGGGAGCGAACGGGGCGAGAGCGTTGGCGATCGTGCCGAGGACGAGTTCGTGGGCGCGGTCGACGCTGCGGAGTTCGGGGCGACGCTCGGCGTCAAGCAGCACCGCGTACATCAGGCAGCCGGGGCCAGTAAGGATCGTCGCGCCGCCGCTGGGGCGCCGCAGTACGGCGACGTTGTCTTGGCGGCAGGCGTCGGCATGGACTTCGGCGACCTTCGACGAGCGTCCCAAGACGACTAAGAATTCGGTCGGTTCCCATAGCCGGAGGACTTCGCCGGGAAGCTGGCCGTCGACCGCGGCGTCGAGGAGCGCCTCGTCGAGCGCCAGGTTGGCGGCGGGCGTTTCGAGCGTCAGGGGGAGGTGGTACATTGGGCGGAGCGTTTGAAATGCATTTTTCAACACAGAGGACACAGAGAGCACAGAGGAAATCGGCCGGTTGGCGCCGACTCGTCTTCTCTGTGTCCTCTGTGCTCTCTGTGTTGAAAACTCTTCTGAATTAATCTTGAGCTAAGCTGTCGACGCCGAGAGGCGGATAGGTTCGCGATGTCCTCCAGCATACCGCCGCAGAATGAGTTTTCGCAGGGCGTCGTTGATGCCGACAACCGTTATGCGCGGGCGCGGACTTCTACCGACGAATTGCTGCCGCCAGTCGAGCCGCCGAGCGCCGGGTTCATTATTCAGCTGTTCGTGATTCCCGCGGTGATCGTGGCCGCGGTCGTGGCGATCTGGTTCGTCATCGAGTCGCTGGCCCGCCGCGGGGAGCAAGACCCGGCGCAGATCGTGAAGGCGCTCCGCTCGAACAATCAGGCCCGGTTCCAGCAGGCGAAGGAGCTGGCCGACATGCTGCGGTTGCCCCAGCGTTATCCCGAACTGAAGGTGAGCCACGAGCTGTCGCATCAGATCGCGGCGTACGTTGACGAGCTGGTCGCCGCGGGCCGGCCCGAAGACGCCGAAGTGACGATGCGGATTTTTCTGGTGACGGCGCTCGGCGAGTTCCATGTCGACGACGGATTGCCGGCGCTGCTCAATGCGGCGCAGAACGACCCGGAGCGCGACGTGCGACGGCGCGCGGTGAACGCGATTGCCGTATTGGCCGGCGCGATGGCAGGACAGAAGCCGCCACAGCCGTTGGAGAGCGAAGAACTCACCGACGCGCTGCTGAACTTGGCCGACGATCAGGACGAGCTCGTCCGCTCGGAGACGACCTTTGCGATCGGCGTCGTTGCCGGCGCGCCCAATGCCGATCCGCGGTTGGCGGAGAAACTCGTGGAGCTGGTTGACGATCCTTACACCGACGCCCGCTTCAACGCGGCAGCGGCGCTCGCCCGGCTCGGTAACCCTGCCGCGCCGGCGGCGGTGGCGGAGATGTTCGACGTGGAGTCGCTCGCGTCGAGTCTCTCCGGAGAGAAGGCGCTTACTCCCGAGGTCACGGCAGAATCGCTAGCGGCTCAAAAGGCCTTCAAGCGGAACATGATTCTCAGCAGTGCGCTCAAATCGACGAACCTGTTGCTGGCGACGCCAGCGTTGCCGGCGGAGAGCTTTGTGCCGCTGGAGTCGGCCCTGGAAGGTTTTCTGGGGTCTTTGGAAGAACTTCAGAAAACTGGTCCCGTGCCCGACGAACTCGTCGACGAAGCGGAGCGTACTCTCACACGGGTCAAAGCGCGGGCGGCCGGTAAGTAGGGTCGCGCCGCTCATGCCGGCAAAGCTTATCGATTGTGCCGGTTATTGCGCATGGTGCGACGTTTTTCAGCGTCGCGCGCACGACTTTCCCATTGAAGGGGTCGCGACCAACGGTTCCGATGGGAGTAGCGCCCGCCGCTCGCCCAACCGTAAGGGCTGTCGCGCGTGACGCTTAATCCGCTGCTAGCAGAAATTTTCATGTGCAGCGATTTGCCTTGCGCCGGTTTGTCGCCAAGACTCT
>JBGSMO010000074.1:0-51615 GCA_041740115.1 Pirellulales bacterium | reverse complement strand
GCCGGCGGGCTCGCGCCGCTACCCGCTTGGGTGCGTCGCTTTCACCGCGTGCGCCACTGGGTACAAGCAAAAATCATCCTCGCGGGCATCAAGTCGCTCGTTTTGCATCAGCCGTAGAAGATAGCGTTTGCATAATCGTGTACTGCGGTGGGGGCGACTGACGCATTTAACTATGCAATTGCTGAACGTCGAGTGAGACACGCCGACGCTCACCGGGATCAAGCGGATGTCGGGATGGACCTCAGCAGGTCGGCCAATCTACTTCTCTTTTAATCGTATTTCCGAAAATGATCTGAATACGAGGGGCCCTCATTGCGTTCCGTCCGAGAAGCCAAATCTCCCGACGGGTGCGTATGAATCTGCTCTGCAGCACGTCTTGGACTGTGCCGAATCGTGGCACGGCCCAGTTGGCGAGACGGAATTCAGGCGTGCGTCATATTAGCGACGGATCGATCGCTAACTGCGAAATTAAGCTGGTTCCGAGCGCCGGGTGGCGGTTGCTAGGTTTCGTTACGATCCGTTGCAGAGTGTTGGCGAAAAGTTACTGCCCGAACGCTTGAACCGCATTTGGTTTGACTTTTGACCAGTGAGCGGGCATTCTGTCCTTGATACGGTCGCCGCTATTTCCTCAAACCAGTAGACAGCGATTCGGTATCCGGCAGGAGGGCAGGCGGCTTTTCTTTTCACCTCAGTCGGATTGCATCCTCGAACTCGCAGTTCAAGGAAACGCTGTTTATCGCGGCAGCGTTGTTGCCAACGATTCCGTTGCGCGATCGCCACTTATCGAAGAGGTTACAGCTCATGAATGCAGAACTTTCGAAATGTATTTCGCAGCGCGCCAATGTCTTGGCCGATGAGGGTCGCTTGGCTGCGTATCTGGCGACCTTCGCGGGGGGCGTAGCGTTTGCCTCTAGCGCAGAGGGGGCCGTTGTCGGCAATGCGACGATCCAGCCCTTCGGCGTTAATCAAGAAGTCAACATCGACTTCAATAATGATGGGCAGATTGATTTTCAGGTTGATCACGATCGCGTCGACGCTAACGGGAGCGTTCTCGACTATCTGCAGATCGACAAGAACGACGTCAACGGCGCCGCCAATCCGTTGGTCATGCCCACGGGAAACGAAACGTTCCCGATCGGCGCGACCATCGCCAACGATCAAGGCGCTGCAGGATATGTAGCGCAAGCGCTGGGTTCCTATCCTTCAGCGCTGAATCTCGGCGATGCCGTCGGTCCGACGTCATTCTTCGACTTCCAGGAAGGCAACAACTTCAACGGCACTGGCAGGTGGATTCGCGCCAATCGGATGATGGACGAGGACGCGACCCAGATTGACCAGGTCCTTGGCGGTCGTACGCCCGCGCAGGTGCAGATCCCGACTGACGGGCCAAACTTCGGCAGCGTCGCGGGCGAGGTCGATTACTTGGGACTTCGCATGAAGCTCAACGGCTCGGTTGAGTACAACTACGGCTGGGTCGGCATCCGCATCGACAATCAGGCCGACGCCACCGGCGCCGTCGTCGGCTACGCCTACGAAACGATTCCAGGCACGTCGATCAACGCCGGCGTGGTGCCTGAACCAGGGTCGGCGTTGCTCGCCGGATTGGGCGGGTTGGCGTTGATTGGCGCCGCGGCCCGCCGCCGCCTGCGAAGCGCCTGACGCTTCTGTTCCGCTCACTCCTAAAACAACATGGCCGTCAGGCACGCAATTCCTCTTTGAATGGATGAAGGTTTGATCATGAACGAGAACATATCTGCAGCAACGCCAAAGCGCTCGTCGAGCAACGTGGAAGCTCGACTCGCCGCCTACCTGGCGACGGCTGGGGGAGTCGCTTTGCTCAGTGCTGAGGCTGACGGCGCCGTCGTCGGCAACAACATGGTCCAGCCGTTTGGAATCAATCAAGAAGTTAATATTGACTACAACAGCGACGGCCATATTGATTTCCAGCTCGATCATGACCGTTACAATCTCAATGGCAGCAATCTAGACTATTTGCAAATTGACAAGAACGACGCTTCCAGCGCCGCCGACCCCTTCGCCTTTTCAATTGACCCGTTTCCTACGCCTGAAGGCGTCACCGCTAACGACCAAGTCGAATTCCTCAAGGCCGGGTTCGAAGATGCGAGCGCGGGCTTCTACGGCGCCGCGGTGACGGCCGGCGAGTCGATCGGGCCGATTGCTCCAGGCGTCACCGTTTGGGGGTTCGGCGAATCGGACAACGCGCATGGCGTGACTGGGTTGTATCAGCGCACGAACCGCCTTATCGACGAAGATGCGGGGCAAATCGACCAGAGCGTCGGCCGTACGACGCAAGTTCCAACCGAACCGTCGCAGTGGCTTGGCCTGAATGGGGAGGTTCGCTACGTCGGCACGCGGATTGACCTGAATAACGTTGGCGAGGGTGAGACAGTACTACACTACGGTTGGATTGGAATTCGCATTACCAACGAGGCCGATGCTACCGGGGAAGTCGTCGGCTATGCCTACGAAACCGAACCTGATACGCCAATCATCGTCGGCGATACCGGTATTGTAGCGCCCGAAGGCGACTACGATGGAAACGGTCTTGTCGACGGAGCCGACTTCCTGCTGTGGCAGCGGCAGTTCGGGACCTCCGTCACCGCGTTCAGCGGGGCGGACGGAAACGGCAACGGCGTCGTCGATGCACCTGATCTGGCGCTCTGGAAAACAGGCTTTGGATCGGCGACTGCCGCCGGTCACGCGGCTGCGGCGGCGATTCCCGAGCCTGGCTCCGCTCTGCTCGGCGGACTAGCCGGCTTGCTGTTGATTGGTCGGTTTGCACTTAAACGCCGATCTCGTCAAGCGTAGCGTGGATCAACATCGCATGCGCGAAGCATTGTCCGGCGCAACGACTGAGTCAGCCGCCGTCGCGCACCTCGTTGCGCTCGGTTACGAAGACCCGGTCGAGGCGGCGGCGCGATCGACGGCCGTCGAACAGGCTCGGCAAGCGACGCTCAAGGCTGCGGAAGAGTTGCTCAAAAAAGGCGATGTCGCAACAGCAATTGATTCGCTGGAATCGATGTGCGGCGATGCGTCCGAATGGGCGGCCCCCCATCATCTGCTAGCGCGCGCTTATTGCCTAGCAGGACGGTGGGACGCGGTCGGCGAGCGTCTTCGTTGGCTCGAATGGCAGGGCGTGGAGCATGCCGAGCTGGCGCTGCTACGGGCGAAGCTGGCTCTGCGCAAGCGTTCGCTCGATGCAGCTACTGATCAGGCGGAGTATGCGAAGCACCTGCACCATCCGCTGCCGGCGGCGGAAGTATTGATCGGCGAAGTCGAGTTTCGCCGTGGAAATCTGGCGGCTTCCGAGGCCGCTTATCGGCGTGCGATTGAAGTTCCGGGACCGAACGCCGCCGCCTGGGCGGGATTGGCCGCGATCGCGCTGCGGCGGGACGAATTGGCGGAGGCGATCGATTGCTCGCTACGCGCAATTGAGCAAGAGCCGCGGCTAGCCTCCGCGCACTATCGACTCGGGTTGGCACTGCAGAAGCTTCATCGGACGCACGAGGCGACGGCGGCGCTACGCGCAGCCGCCGCGCTCAATCCGACGCTGGCCGGTCCTTTCCGTTGGCTCGCCCTGCTGGCCGTCAAGCAAGGCGAGCCCGTGGCGGCGAAAGAATTCCAACGGCTCGGGAAGGAGGTCATCGCTCGCCGTAGTCTCAGGCGCCGAGCGTGAAGCGTCGGCGGCAAGAATGCGAGCGTGGATTCCTTCATCCTATCCGACGGTGCATGAGGACCAATTTCTTCGACACGACGCCTCCTAACTTCGCGGTGAAGCTGCGCGTGTCGGCGTACTGATCGAACGTCGTAAAATGAAAATGGGTAATTCCCAAGCTGAGAGCGCCCTGCGTCGACTCGAGTTTGAGCCAGAGATTGGCCCAACCGCCGCGGAACTCGGGAGTGACGATATTCGCGTCAACCACCGCCGCCTGCGGCGACAGCCGGTGAGCCAGGATGCAGCCGCCGATCTGATCGCCCACCAGCAGCACCCGCGAATAGCGAGGATGAAAGGCGCCAGGTCCGCGACCGGCGAGTTTTTGGCTGAGCGAGTCTCGATCGCCGCCCAGATGATCCAGGTGAAGCTGCAGCACCTGCTCGCGATCAGCCGCGTAGAGCGGGATGATGCGCGCCTCGGCGGGGATTCGTCCTTGCCGGCGAAACCTCTCTACAAGGGGCGCCAGTCGCGGGACGAATTGGTCTAGCGGCAATTGGTGCTCCTCGATGGTTTCGCACGGAGTAAAACCGAGCCGTCGCCAACCGAGAGCTTCCTCGCCGTCGTCAGCCGTTTTTTTAGCGGCATAAATCGCCCCCATCCCCTGATTGCGGGCCACGGCGATCAGTGCGGCGCATAACGCGGCGCCGACGCCGTGACGACGGCAAGGGGGGATCACCTCAATCATCGCTCCGGGTCCCGGAATTGGCCAAGGACGACACGCAGCCGTAACCGCCGCCGCCCCGATCACTAGTCCATGCAGCCTGTCGATGGCCACGAAATGACGAGCGTCCGCGAGGTCTGCCGATAGCAGCATGCGGCACGCCTGTGCCTCGCTCGCCCTGGCGGAGCGAATGGCGAAACCTGACGCGGCGATGTCAAAAGCTGGTAACGTCATTACGGCTGCGTCGCCCCTCGGACGCCAATCTTCCGGCAGAATTGACGTGGGTTTCGTACGGGATTAGAACCTAAATACAAGGCGGAACGCTTAACGGCTCGCCCCGGCTCCTCTGCGGCTTCTAGGCCATCTTATCTTAACTTGAAGGCGTCCATGAGACGGCATCGATTTGACGCGCTCCGCAGCGGATTTACGCTGGTCGAGCTCTTGGTGGTGATAGCCATCATCGGCGTGCTCGTCGCCTTGCTGTTGCCGGCGGTGCAGGCGGCGCGCGAATCGGCGCGGCGCAGCCAATGCACGAACAATCTGAAGCAAATCGGGCTCGGCTTTCTCAATCATGAAAGCAGTCACAAGTACTTGCCCAGCTCGGGTTGGAGTCCCTGGCACGTTGGCGACGCGGAGATGGGCGTTGGCAGAACTCAGCCCGGCGGTTGGATGTACCAAATCTTGCCGTACATCGAGCAGCAAGGCCTCCACAGAATCCCCAGCGACGGCGATCGATCGAAGATCACCGCTCAGCAAAAGGCCAATGCGGTGAAACTGCAAATTGCGCCCGTGGAGACGTTCAATTGTCCCTCACGCAGGGCGGGCCAAAGTCTGGCCTTTGGATCGCCGTCAGGTTGGAAGCCGATCAATTCCGACATGATGACCAAGGTGGCGCGCGGCGACTACGCCGCCAACGCCGGCGACAACGTGAAAGGCTGCACGCATCAATTGGAAGGACTCGACACGTCCGAGACGACCGAGGACGATAAATGGCCTAGCGACAACGCTCCGATGCTCCTCGAATGGATTACCGTCGGCTTGAAGCCCTACGGAACGAGCGACGTCGGCAAGTACCCCCCGATTACAGCGCAAAGCGGCGTCAACTTCCCCGGATCGCAAATCGAGCTTCAGCAGATCAGCGACGGCGCCAGCAATACGTATCTCGTTGGCGAGAAATACATGAACTCGAACGAGTACGAAACGGACGGCACTGCCGACGGCGGCGACAATCACGGCTACTTCCAAGGCTTCGATTGGGATACTCACCGCTTTGCCGCCAAGGCTTGGCCGCCGCTGCCTGATACTCCCGGCTTCTTCAGTTATCAAGGATTCGGCAGCGCCCATCCCGGCGGGTGGCACGCCGTCTTCTGCGACGGCTCGGTGCGAGTCTTGTCGTACGATATCGACGAGCAGACTCACCGCCGATATGCGAGCCGCTTCGACGGTCAAACAATCGCGAACTAAGCGATCCTCTGCCGCATCCTGCAACCGATCGGCCTCCGACCAACTGAGAAGGAAATCGATGCCTGCGTTCCCCGCCGCGCGATTCGCCGGCCTCTTCGTCCTGGCAGCGGTCGGTTGTTCCGGCGGTCCAAGCGCCGTAGACGTTCCCGAGGTCGATCCAGAAGCCGCTGCCGAGAAGGCGATCAACGCCTACGACGCCAACGCCGACCGAGCTCTGGGACCGGACGAACTTGCGAAATGTCCCGGCATCCTCTCGAAGCTAACCGCGTATGACGCCGACAAGAACGGCACGGTCGAGCAAGCAGAGATTGTTCTCCGCATTGGCGAGCTCTTCAAACACAACCCCGGCGCCACGCAATTGAATTGCGCCGTCACCTACCGCGGCCGCCCGCTGGTCGACGCGGAAGTGGTGTTCGAACCGGAGGAGTACCTGGGAGAAGAACTTCAAGCCGCCCGCGGCGTGACGGACGCCGCAGGAGTCGCCGCGATGGGCATTCCGCCGGAGTTCTTGCCGGAGCATCTCCATCGCTTGAAGGCGCTTCACTACGGGACGTTTAAGGTCCGCATCACGCATCCTACGATCACGCTGCCCGCCCGCTACAACACGGCGACAGAGCTCGGCTACGAAACCGAGAGCGGCAATCCGAACGTGCAGTTCATGCTGGTCGATAAATAGCCCCCGGCTCCGCCGGGGGGGCGGTCACCATGCCGGTAGACGTCGTCCTGCGGTGCGCCACCCCCGGGCGGAGCCGGGGGCTGCAAAGGACGCGCTGCGAAGCGTGACGACGATGGCGAATGCCATGAGCATGGCCGTGTCGGGTTCCGGAACGGCTCCCTGCGCACCGCCGCCAGCCGACGATTGACCGAACCGCAACTTCCACGGGGCCAGGTCAAATGACTCGACGCGGCCATTGCCGTCGGCGTCGGCTCCGGTCCCTGAAGTGACGGCAGTCCCCAGCGTTTGTTGCCACACGAGAAAATCGGCCCCGTCGACGTCGCCATTGTCGTCGAAGTCGCCTCCCAGCCGCGTGAGCGCCGGAATCGTCGCGAGATCGAGCCGGTACATCATCTGATTGTAGTCGTAGACCGGCGTCGGCGAATTGTTGCCGGAAAAGGTGTTGGCGTACGTCCCTTCGAAGTAAATGAAACGTCCCCCCTCTTGATCGAAAAAGGGGTGCGACGTCGGATTGTAGAACGTGTAGTCGCTGCTCGCGCCCCGGTCATGCGTGGCGACCTTGATCGCGTGGGCCCACGGCCCCTCCGGCGTCGGCGCTTCGGAGAACCAGACTTCGCCCAGGAAGCTGTCGCCGAACGACTCCGTGCCGATCATCACGAAGTTTTGGCGATAGTCGTTCCAGTGGACCGAGGCGCGGTGCAGCTGAATCGCCCGCCCCGTGGCGTGATCCTGCAGGCGGAATGGTGAATCCTCGCGCTCCAAATGCCCCTGCTGCACGAGGCTATTGACCATGGCGGAGGTCAGCGGATCAACGTTCTTCTTCCAGCCGAACACAATGCTGCCGGCGCCGTCGGTTTCAAGCGGCGGCGCGGCGGCGTTGAATCGCGTGTTCGCTTGCAGCGGCGTGTAGGCTTCCCATTGCGCGAGGTCAGTGACGCTATTCCAGTCCGCCTTCACGCGGACGTTGGGGTAATCTTCGGCGAAGTAAATGTATTCCTGACCATCCACCGTCTGCCGGAAGGCGTGCCCCCGCGGCACGATGGGAGCGTCGGCTGCATAGACCCGATGCCGCAGAAAAGAATTGGTCGCGTCACTGTAGAGCGCCAGCCCGTGCTCGAGCACTTCGAAGGCCTGAGCCGAATTCATCCGCGAGTAGTGCGTCAGCATCCGCTCGGCGCCGGCGTCGTCCTTCACGGTGAAGAGGCCGTCGACCCACACCGGGCCGGGATCGGTCAGCGGCATCATCTGTCGCGCCGAACCGCTGGCGTTGACGAAGTAGTTGAGATTCACGCCTACCGAGGGATCGAGCCCCCCTTGCCCCGGCAATGGCGAACGGGCGCCCGCCGTGCGAAAGTTGCCGAAACCGACTTCGTACAGCGTGTCTCCCCAGAACCAATAGATTTGATTCTTGTAGACCGTCGCCTGCACCGAGTCCTGCCCCTTCACATTCGCATTATGAAGCGGATGGGCGATCGGAGCGACGACGCCTGTTTTGACGCTATCGGCGTAGATCCCCGGCCCAGTGACGCGATAAAGTCGTTCCGCCACATTGCGGCGATCAATCGCGATCTGCACGCTCCCGCCGGCCGTCGTTTGCATGGTCTGTCCCCATTCGGAATAGCCGTAGCTCCGGAAGCCGAACGGGACGTTCTTGTTGAGCAGCGCCGGATCTTCGAGCGCGACGATGCCGTTGCTGTCGGTGATGAGCTTCGTCCCGCCCATGGGTTGCAACTCGACGAGCGGCACGCCGCGTCCCGTTTGGGAATCGACGACCTTAATCTGGAACACGTCGGCGCCGGTGCGCGACGCCCCCGCCGACAGCAGGACGACAACTGCAACTGCCAGACAACGTCTCATCATGACAAGAGTCGACGCTCAACGCGCGCCCCCTCGACTCCGGTCAACCGCTGGTCCAGTCCCTGGTACGGGAATGTGAAACGCTCGTGATCGATTCCCATCGCGTGCAAGATCGTCGCGTTCAGATCGTTGATGTGAACCGGATCGCGGACGACGTTGTAGCAGTAGTCGTCGGTTTCGCCATGTTCGTATCCGGCGCGGGCGCCGCCGCCGGCCATCCAGGCGGTGAAGCAACGACCATGATGGTCGCGGCCATGATCGGTCGCGGTGAGGGCCCCTTGCGAGTAGATCGTCCGCCCGAACTCGCCCCCCCAAATGACGAGCGTGTCGTCGAGCAACCCGCGTTCTTTAAGATCCATTACCAAGCCGGCGCTTGCCTGATCGGTGTCGCGGCACTGCTCGGCAATGTCGCGCGGCAAGCGGAAGTGCTGATCCCAATCGCGGTGGAAGAGTTGAATGAACCGCACGCCTCGCTCCGCGAGCCTGCGGGCGAGCAAACAATTGGCGGCGTAAGTGCCGGGCTTCCGCGCCGCCTCGCCGTAGAGCTTGAACGTATGCTCCGACTCGTCGGAAAGATCCATCAGGTCGGGGACCGAGGTTTGCATACGGTACGCCATTTCGTACTGCTGAATCCGCGTCTCAGTTTCGGGATCGCGCGACTGCTGGAACTGAATCTCGTTGAGGGCCGCCAGCGAGTCGAGCATGCTGCGTCGTCGGTCGGGCGTGACGCCAGGCGGGTTGCTCAGATACAGCACCGGGTCCTTGCCGGCGCGAAAGCGCACGCCTTGATGGCTTGAAGGCAAAAAACCGCTCCCCCACAGCCGTGCAAACAACGGCTGCATGTTGGGGCGATTCGCTTTGGAGATAAGCACGACATACGCCGGGAGATTCTGCGTCTCGCACCCCAGCCCGTAGCTGAGCCACGCCCCCATGCTCGGCTTGCCAAGCTGCTGCGTGCCGGTGTTGATAAACGTAATCGCAGGGTCGTGATTGATCGCCTCAGTGTGCAGCGACTTGACGATGGTGAGTTCGTCAACGACCTTCGCCGTGTGCGGCAGCAATTCGCTGACCCACGTCCCAACCTGACCATGTCGGGCGAACTTGAACATCGGCGCCACGACGGGAAAGTTTGATTGCCCGCTCGTCATCCCCGTGATCCGCTGTCCTTGGCGAATCGAGTCGGGCAGTTCCGTGCCGTGCAGTTTTCGAAGCCGCGGATGGTAGTCGAACAAGTCGACGTGCGACGGGCCGCCAGATTGAAACAGGTAGATCACGCGCTTCGCAGTCGGCGGAAAGTGAGGCAGCCCGCTGAGCCCCAACCCCGGCGCGGGGGGAGTGCTGCTCATTGCCGCGTGCGCCGCGCTACGTCCCGCCAGCGACGCGAACGCCGCCGCCCCGAGACAACCGGCCGTCCGCCCCAGCAGATAACGCCGCGTCATCTGCCGTTGGGCCTGCTCGGCGCCGATCGATAGTCGTGAAGGATCCATGCTCGTACGCTCTATTCGGTATCGCCTGGAGGTTAGTTTCTGGTGATCGCTTCGTCGAGATTCAAAATCACTAGCGCCACGCTCGTCCACGCGGCTTGAGTGGCGGAATCCAGCGTCTCGTCGCGCGACGATTCGCCGACCGACAGCAACGCCTCCGCCGCGCCGGCATCGGCGCCGAACGACGCACGCTGCTTTTCAAACTCAGCGAGGAGGATCGTCGCTTCCTCCTCCGTCGGCAGGCGGGCGGTGACAAGCTCGAATCCATGCGCAATCGTGGCCGCAGCATCCCCCTGCCCAGCCGCGACCATGCGTTCGGCCACATGGCGAGCCGCTTCGACGAACGTCGGATCGTTCAGCAGCACGAGCGCCTGCAGCGGCGTGTTCGTCCGCTCGCGACGGACGGTGCAGGTCTCTCGACTCGGCGCGTCGAGCGCCACCAGATTCACCGGCGGAACAGATCGCTTCCAAAAGGTGTACATGCTGCGGCGGTAGAGATCAGCGCCATGATCTTGTTCGAACAACTGGGCCGTGAATTTGTAGTTCGTCTTCTGGTGGGCCAATTCGCCCCAGAGATCGCCCGGTTGGTAGGGCTTGACGCTCGCCCCGCCGATCCTCGGATCGAGCATGTCGCCCGCGGCAAGCGCCTGATCGCGAATCAGCTCCGCCGGCATCCGGAACCGCGGTCCCCGAGCCAAGAGTTGATTGTCTGGATCGCGTGCGAACAACTCGGGAGACGACGCCGACGATTGCCGATAGGCGTCGGAAGTGACCATTAACCGCAACATCTGCTTCACATCCCAGCCGCTGTCGACGAACTCGACCGCCAACCAGTCGAGCAGATCGGGATTCGCCGGCCATGAACCCTGCAGGCCGAAGTCCTCGGCCGTTTTCACCAGTCCCGTGCCGAACAGCGATTGCCAGAGCCGATTCACCGTGACGCGCGCGGTGAGAGGATGCTCCGGAGCGGTCAACCAGCGCGCTAGCGCTAGTCGATCCACAGCCCCTTCAGTCGGCAATGGCGGCAAGGCGCGCGGCGTGCCTGGGGACAATTCTTCAGTCGGATTCGTATACTGGCCGCGATCCAGCAGGAACGTCTTGCGTAGCTCCTCACGCTCCCGCATCACCATCGTCGACGAAACCTGAGCTTTCAGTTGGGCGAGTTCAGCCCGTTTCTCGCCTAGCGCGGCGACTAACGCGAGATAGTCGTCATCAGCAAACTGATTCGCACGAAAGTAATTTCGGAGCGAAGCGGCTTGCTCCGCAGTGCGCTGCTCCTTAGCGATCTCCAGTAGCGCCTCGACGTTGGCAGGCGCCGACGCCTCTAGCTGTGGATCGAGCGCGAACTGAAACTGCCATTCCCACGCATAGTTGACGAGCTTGATGAGCAACTCGTTCGCCCCTTCGCGCAGGTGGAGTTCGAGTTCGTGCTGCGTCGGCGAAAACGTCGCCTGCGCTTCGCGATCCCAAACCAGCTCGCCATTCAGCCAGATCTGGATGCCGTCGCTGGTGCCGAGTTGCGCGCGGACTGTTCGTGCCTCCGCCGAACCGATCTGCCGCATGAGGTAGGCCGCCGCTGAGTCGCCCGACAACGAGTTTTCATTCCCGTCGACAAACTGCGGCCCCGGCAGCCAGCGGAACGTGCCGTCTTGATTCTCGTAGGTCGTCTCTAGATTGACCGGGGCGGAAACTCCGAACGATTCGGCTCGCGCCAGCGCCGGCGTATCGAGCGACACCGGCCCAAAGAGGAACCACTCGCCCGGTCGCACCTTGGCGTTGGTCTGACGATCGCGCCAGACCGACTCCCAGGCGGCTTGCGATTCGTCCGCAGCCGCCTCGCGATCCTTCAACTTCTTCTCGAGTTCCGCAATCTCGCCATGAAGTTGTTCCAGCCGCTGCCGTTGTTCATCGCTCGGCAGTTCCAGCATCGGCTTCGCATTGCCGCGGTAGCCGTCGAGCCCCTCCTCGTCGATGTTGTTGAAAAAGGCGAAGAACTCGAAGAACTCTTTCTGCGTGATCGGATCGTACTTGTGGTCATGGCATCTTGCGCAGCCGATCGTCAGCCCCAGCCAGACCGTCGCGGTCGTCGTCGCGCGATCGACGACATACTCGACGTGGTACTCTTCGGGAATCGCTCCCCCTTCAAAGTTCACCGGATGGTTGCGATTGAAGCCTGAGGCGATCCGTTGCTCGATCGTCGCGTCGGGCAGCAGGTCGCCCGCCAATTGCCACACAGTGAACTGGTCGAATGGCATGTTGTCGTTGAAGGCCTTGATCACCCAATCGCGCCACGCCCACATGTCGCGCTGAGAATCAATATGGTACCCATGCGTGTCGGCGTATCGTGCGGCGTCCAGCCAATCAAGCGCCATTCGTTCTCCGTAGCGCGGCGATGCGAGGAGCCGATCAACGAGTCGTTCGTAAGCGTCCGGCCGTTCGTCAGCTAAAAACTCTGCGATCTCGTCAAGCGTCGGGGGCAGCCCCGTGAGGTCGAGCGTCACCCGACGAATCAACGTGCGGCGATCGGCCTTGGGGCCGATGGCCAGTCCGTCGCGCGCGAGCCGCGCGCGGACGAACGCATCGATCGGATTGCTCACCGAGCTCGCCCCGCCGTCAGCGGGTGGATTAACCTTCTGCGGTGCGATAAACGACCAGTGAGGCTCGTACTCCGCTCCTTCCACGACCCAGCGTTTCAGAATCTCAATCTGCTCGGCAGTCAGCGTCTTGTGCGAATCAGCCGGCGGCATCCGCAAGCTTTCGTCCTCAGCAGTGATGCGGGCGATCAGTTCGCTCTCCTCTACCTTGCCCGGCATGATCGCCCGCAAACCAGATTCCAGCTCCGCCAGGGCATGCTCACGCTCGTCGAGACGCAGGCCGGCGCCGCGCCGCTTTTCGTCCTGCCCGTGGCACAGAAAACAGTTCTGCGACAAGATCGGCCTGACGTCCCGGCTAAAGCGGAGGGGAGTCGTCTTGCCAGCGCCTTCGCTTGAAGCTCGTGCGGCGTCGGCTCCGTTCGCCAAGCTCGGCCCAGAAAGCATGGCGAGGAGACACGTCAGCCAGCCGAAAACGGGGCGACGGTGGTGGTTGTCGAAATCAGACATCACACTAATTCTGGGAAAAGAAATGGACGCCTACCGCTGGCCCGAGGAGGCGGTTCATTATAACCGAATCGACGGCCTGTCGAGGCAGGCCGCGGCGTTTGGCAGCCAGAGCCTGCTAATAACCTGGCTCCATGTTGACGCTGACCATGCGCGGCGCGACGCGGGTCAGTTCCGCTCCGTGAAGGTCGTAAACAATCGCCTGCACCTGAAAACGGCCTGGCGCCGCTAGCGCCGACGGCCACCGGGCCTCCCGCACGACAAAGTTCCCCGTCGGTGCCAATTCTCGCCGTTCGCCGGCCTCAAATTCGCCCAGAACTTTTCCCGCCAAGTCGCTCACCTGGAAGACAATTCGCCCCACGCGCTCCAAGCCATTCGGCGGCGCTGCGACTTGGCCGACTATTTGCGGCTCGCCTTCCTGCGACCAGGGAACGTCGATCCGCATCGGCATCATCACCGGCCCGCCGACTTCCCACCCGTGCTGATCGAGTTCCTCAACCAGTTCCACGCGCGCCAGATTCGCCGGCTGCTGCACCGATAGCGGACTGCCGAAGACAAAGGAACGGTATGAGCGCGGCCCGCCGTCGCTATAGGAGAGTTCAGCGTCGAGTCCGATGATCTCGCCAGCCCGAGGTGTGAACTGAGGAAAGTTCTTCCATGGTAGTCTGAATTCAACCTCTAATCCCTCAGCAGTGCGCTGGGCCGCCACTTCGATCCCTTCGCGCGAAACCGCCTCCTCAAACCCCGGCCGCAGCGTGAAGCGCGGCGCCAACTTCGCCAAAGTCATCGGCGTAAAAAAACAATGAACCGCCCCGGCGCGCGGTTCCTTCGGCCAGCTGCGACTGCGAAAGTCGTCTCCCCGCCGAACGTCAAAATACCACTCGACCGCGTCTCCCTCCCATAGCGGCGCCTCGGGCGAGTAAGCCGCTTGATCAAGCGTCCGCAAACCGACGTAAAACGCTTCCTCGTCCCATAGATAGTAGAATTGCGCCGGCCGATTGGCCGCGTCGCGGTGAAAATACTCAACCGGCGTGCATAGTGCGCTCTGATACGCCGCATCGTTGAGTCGACCGTCGATGCGGGGGGGCTGCGTGGCGCGAGGGACGACCGCGCGAATCGGCTCAGCCGAGAGCGCGTCGGCATGCGCGATGTAGGCGAGCGTTGCCATAATCATAATGATGTCGGCAATCCGCAAGCAGGCTGCCCGTCGCAGTACGTCGGCGGCTCTCATCGTCGCGAATCCGGTTGAAGAGTTGATTCCTAAGAACGAACGCAAATGATAGCAACTTCTAAGGCTTCAGTCGCGGCGTTGCGAGCGGTTCATCGTCGGGGCAGCGGGACTGCCGCGGATGTCACCTTCTGATGAAGAGGCTTCGGCAGCAACAGGCCGCTCTGTACAAAAGGTTGCCGACCGCGCGGTTCGCCCCCGTGGAGGATGCCGTCCTTAAACTTCCATCGCGGCTCGGCAGGTTCGCTGACGTCGTCCCAGCGCCGAACGATCCAGCCGCTGAGCGGGTCCTCTCCTTGGAACAGCGTTGTGAACGCTCGGCTCGCGTTGGGCTCCGAGAATGCCTGCCGCCCGGCTGCGACCGTAAAGCACGTGAGTAATAAGGAAAACACGGGTCGTCGTTTCGTCGTCGTTTTCCCATTGAGCGTCTTTTCTATTCGAGCGTGGGTTCCAGAAGGGCTCGATCAGTTATGGCCCGAGTGAGGACCTAATCAAGCAAGGGCTTCGTCTCCACTCTCCCGCCTCGCCATGCGGATTGCAAGCGCCGATGAGAACGACCGCACAGATTCGCCCGTGACGCGCTGCGAGGGGCGGCCGCTGAGAGTCTGCCAAGTGATGAAGATGGTTGGCGACGCGGAGATTACTCTCCAGATTCCCGCCATAAGAAAGGACGGGGGCAATCCAAAGTTTCCTTGTGAGGCCAAAAGGGGGGCACCTCACCACCTATAAAAACGCTG
The DNA here is from genome assembly GCA_041740115.1 of Pirellulales bacterium. GTDB lineage: Bacteria > Planctomycetota > Planctomycetia > Pirellulales > Lacipirellulaceae > Lacipirellula. The sequence goes on along the minus strand of JBGSMO010000074.1, from coordinate 36,674 downwards.
GTCTCCCGGCGCGGCGTGTAACCTAGCGAATCATGCAGTGTAAAGAGCTTGGCGGATGCTCGTTTATCTTTAATGGTCGATTCGGCGAGGTTCGCGGACACACCACGAAGCTGTCTGATTCATGGGGCACTCTTCCCGTGGACGCGGCGGTAACTTAACAAGGGGCGCTACACTATGCCAATGCCCCCCTCAACCCGATTGATAGGCTCGCGCGGTCCCGAAAAGCCAATCGAGGAACCGATTTCGCCCTCGTTTCGGCAGCAAACGCCGGCTCGACCGCCCGCCGGAGGGGTTATACTAAAGGTCTTACTTTGTCGCTGCACGCCCGTGCCTCCGCACGGCACCGCCCGTCGTACTGGCCTGTTATGCACGATCCCTCGCCACCCGGCCGAACTTCCTTTGCGTTAGCCGCGGCTGGCTCACTGCTGTTGGCCCTTCTCGGCTGCAGCCACGCGGATACGCCTCCCGATGCGACAGCCATCATCCCAACGCCGCTGGCCCCCAAGCAGGTCGAAGTGATCGTTGCCGCCCGCCAGACGTGGCCGCGAACCGTCTCGGTTCAGGGGGCGCTGCTGGCTGACGAGGATGCGGTCATCGGTTCGAAGCTAGCCGGCCGCGTGGCGACCGTGACCGTCGACCTGGGTGCGATCGTCAAGAAGGGGGACTCGCTCGTGACGCTCGATCGGAGCGAGCTAGATCTACAGGTGGAGCTCGCTGAGGCTCAGCTTCAACAAGCCCTTTCGGCGATCGGTCTGAAGTCGTATGAAGACGAAACGAAGCTTGACTACACGAACGCGCCGCCTGTGCAGTTGGAGCAGGCGCTAGTTGACCAGGCGGAGGCTGCGGTCAATCGGGCGCAGGCCCTGCTGCCGACGCGGGCCATCACCGGCAGCGAGTACGACACGCTAGTCGCGCAGATGCGCGCGGCGAAGGCTCGCTACGACTCGGCGCTTAACGGGGTCAGCACGCAAGTGGCGATGATCGGCGTGCGACGGACCGAGCTTGCGCTGGCTCGGCAGCAGGTGGCCGATTCAGAGACGGTGGCGCCATTCGACGGCGTCGTCGAAGCCCGCCGCATCTCGCCTGGCGAGTATGTCACCGTGGGGCAGCCGCTGATTTCGCTGGTGCGGGCCGAGCGGCTGCGATTCACGGCCGGCGTCCCGGAGAGCAAGGCGGGGCTGATCAAACCGGGGCAGCGGGTCGAGATTCAAATCGCCGGCGTCAACGAGCCGCTGGTGACCGAGGTGACGCGCGTGAGCCCGATCGTGACGCAGACGAGTCGAGCGGTGCGCATCGAGGCGGACGTGCCGAACCCTGATCATGCGCTGCAGGCTGGGCTATTCGCGGCAGCAGACGTTATTGTGGAACCTGAGGCCCAGGCGCTCGCGCTGCCGGCGGCGGCGGTAACGCAGTTTGCCGGCGTGGAGAAGGTGTGGCTTGTGGCGGACGGGAAGGCGGCGCAGCAATCGATTCGGACCGGTCGCGAGGAAGGCGGACGGGTGGAAATTCTCGACGGCATCACTGAGGGAAGCCAAGTGATCGCCAACGCCGACGACGGTCGAATCGGGCCAGTGACGGTTGTGGGGGGAGCTGCCAGCGATCAGCTTTCAGCGGTCAACCAGAAGAATGAAGAGTCGAAGCCGTCGCCGAAGCCCAATGAAACTATTGTTCCTAAGTCCGATAGCCCTCCCTCTGGCTGAAGGGCTGATCGCTGACAGCTTCCTAGCTACTTATGCAATGGCTCGCCCGCATCTGCGTTGAACGCCCGGTCTTCGCCCTCATGCTGATTGCAGCAGTGGTCGTCGCCGGCGCCGCCTCGTACCCGCAGCTGGGGATCGACCGCTTTCCGAACATCGACCTGCCGTCGATCCGGGTCGCCACCAACTACCCCGGCGCCGCGGCCGCGGAAGTGGAATCGGAAGTGACGCAGCCGCTGGAAGATGCGGTGGCCACGGTGGCGGGCATCGACGAGTTGCGTTCGCTGTCGAACGACGGCGTCTCGATGCTGATCATCACGTTCCGGCTCGACGTCAACATCGGCGTCGCGTCGCAGGATGTGCGCGACGCGGTGAACAGCGTGCTGAACCGCTTGCCGCCGGGGATCGATCCGCCGGTGGTGCAGAAGCAGGACCTCGATGCGTCGCCGATCATGATGCTGGCCGTGTTCGGCGAGCGCGAGCCGCGGGAACTCTACGTCCTGGCGGATCGAAGCGTGAAGAGCATCATCGAATCGGCCCGCGGCGTCGGGCAGGTGAACATCGAAGGGGCTGCAGACAGAGCCATCCAGATCGACCTCGACGCTGATCGGCTCGCGGCCCACCGGACGTCGATCATGCAAGTGTATGATGCGATCGCTTCTCAGAACGCGGAGATCCCCGCCGGCCGCGTCGACGCTGGCTTTCGCGAGATGAGTCTGCGGACGCTGGGGCGGCTGCCGAATTCGCGCGACTTCGACCAACTCGTCGTTTCCACGGTGGGCGACGTGCCGCTGCGGATCGGCGATCTGGGCAGCGCGGTTGATCTCACCAAAGAACGTCGCTCGCTGGCGCTGTTCGACGGCCAGCCCGCCGTCGTGCTGCAAGTGCAGCGGCAATCGGGAGAGAACACGGTCGAGGTGATCGACGCCGTGAAGGAACGCTTGGCGAAGGTTCGCGAACTTCTGCCTCCCGACGTGCGGGTCGAAATCTTGCAAGACCAGTCGCGCTACATCCGCGCGGCGCTCCACGAGATTCAGAATCATCTTGTCTCGGGCAGCCTGATGGCGAGCATCATTGTGCTGCTGTTCATGCGTTCGTGGCGTTCGACGATCATCGCCGCCGTGGCGATTCCGACGTCGATCATCGGCGCCTTCGCCGTGATGAAGGCGATGGACTTCACGTTGAACAACGTCACGATGCTCGCGCTGGTGCTGATGGTCGGCGTGGTGATCGACGATGCGATCATCGTGCTGGAGAACATTTTCCGCGTGATCGAAGAAAAGCGGCTGGAACCGAAGCAAGCGGCGGTCGTGGGGACGCAGGAGATCGGTCTGGCGGTGCTCGCCACAACCATATCGCTAGTGATCGTGTTTCTGCCGGTGTCGTTTCTGTCGAGCGTCACGGGGCGGCTGCTGTATGAGTTCGGCATCACCGCCACGGTCGCGGTGATGATTTCGATGCTGGTCAGCTTTTCGCTCACGCCGATGATGTGCAGCCGGATGTTGAAGTCGCCGAAGGAAGGTGTCGGGAGCCTTTTGCGACTTGATAATCCTCCGACTCAAGGCGCCCACCAGTCGCAAAAGGCTCCCGACGCCGTTCACGCCGCCCACCGCAGCGAAGTCGCTTCCCGCCGCGGCTTTTATCGCCATATCGAAAACTTCTACATGTGGTGCCTCCGCCTGTCGATGCGGCAGCGGTGGTTCATCCTGGCCGTGTCGATCGCCGTCATCGCCGCGAACGTGCCGCTCTATCACATGGTGCAACAGGATTACATCCCCACCGACGTCGATGAAGGGGAATTCGAGGTCCGCATTTCGGCGCCGGAAGGAACCAGCATCACGGCGATGGAGGAAATGATCGAGGCGGTGGAACCGAAAGTTCGCGAAGTCTCCGGAGTGGTCCATGTCCTGTCGACCGTCTCCGGAAGTTCGCCGCGAGGGACGAGCGCTGCCAGCATGTATGTCCGGCTCGACGATCTCGAAGGGCGCGTCTTCTCTGTGGGCCGATTCTTCCGCGGGCTCTTCGCCGGCGATCCGCTGGAGGCGTTCCGTGGCAACTACAACCAGCGCGACAAGATGCGTGAAATCCGGTCGATCATTGCGTCGTACCCTGAACTGCGGGCGTCGGTTCGCAATCTCACGTCGTTCCGCCAAGGAGCCCCGGTCGATCTCGACTTCGTCGTCACCGGTCCCGATCTGCTGGAATTGGCAGACTTCACGGAGCGATTGCGCGACCGCATCAGGGCCGAACTCCCAGGCTTGGTCGACGTCGACACGACGCTCCGAATGGACAAACCGAACCTGCTGGCCCACATCGACCGACAACGGGCGGCCGCTCTCGGCGTCGACGTGCGTGAAATCGCCGACACGCTGCGCATCGCCGTCGGCGGCGATGATCGCGTGTCGCGTTACTACGACGCCCAAGCTGACGACGCCTACGACGTGGAGCTTCGCCTCCGCGGCGTCGACCGCGCCGACCCCCGCGACATTTCGCAGCTTTACGTCCGCACCGCCAATCCGCGGGCGGCGAATGCCGCCAATCGCACCACTCCAGCGCCCGAACCGATACTCATCCCCGGGCTCGGTTACGAATCGGGCGCCTTCCCGCTCACGCGGCTCGACAACGTCGTTTCATTCGAGGAGACGTTCAGCCCCTCGCGGATTGATCGCCTCGATCGCCTGCGCATGGCCGCCGTGCGGGCCAATCTCGCCTCGGGTTACGCCTTGGCGGAGCAAGCGCGACAGGTTCAGCTGATCGCCGAGGAGATGGGGTTGCCGCCCGGCTACTCGACTCGCGTGGTCGGCGGCGCTCGCGAGCTGCAGAACACGCTCGACGAGTTTCTATGGACATGCGCCTTGTCGTTCGTCTGCATGTACATCGTCCTGGCCGCGCAGTACGAACACTTGATCCATCCGCTCACGATTCTAATTTCGCTGCCGATCGCGATTCCCTTCGGGCTCTTCAGCCTGTGGCTCGGCGGCGAATCGCTCAACCTGTACTCGGCCCTCGGCATCCTCGTCCTCTTCGGCATGGTCAAGAAGGCGTCGATTCTGCAGGTCGATCACATCAATCATTTGCGCGCCGAAGGCTTGCCGCGCAGCGATGCGATCTTGCAAGGGAACCGCGATCGACTGCGGCCGATCTTGATGACGGCGGTGTCGTTCGTCGCCGGCATGATCCCGCTGCTGATCGCCGCCGGTCCTGGGGCGGAGGAACGCCGTTCTATTGCGGTGCTGGTCGTCGGCGGGCAAACCCTCTCCCTACTTCTGACGCTGCTAGCGGTGCCGGTGATCTATTCGCTGTTGGATGACCTCAGCGACCTTGTCGTCCGCCGCCGCAAAGCAACAGCCGCGCGATCGCAAATGATTATCTAGAGTCTACCATCGTCGGCTGCCAACAATGCTAATCCGTTTCGCGGCGTCGCTGAGAGAAATGCGTCATGCAGAAGTCGCGTCCTACGCGTTACGAACTCCCGGCTCGGCCATTGAGTCGGGTTTTGCAGGATCGCGTTAGGCTGGCTCTGAGGGGCTCGGCTCAGCAACTTCTCAGGCCGCGCAGCCGCTGCGGGCCTTCCAGTCGTCTAGCAGCGCGAGGTTGGCGTCGAGTTCGATCGGTTAGGAATAGTGATGATCGAAGCCGGCCGATAGACATTGCCGCGCGGTCAGGTCAATTGGGGTCGGCGCACCGTTCTTATGGCCGCTCAGTCTCATGGAATTCCAGATGCAAGATCTCTTCGATGAGCTGCTCGTCAATCTGCTCGCGCGACATTCCGAAACGTGCCGGCCTGCCGCGAAGGGCGCCGAGGTAGAAGGCGTTAAGCAACTCTAACCCTCCTGGCAGCTTGGCAATGGTCTGGAGGAGTTTGCGGCGATCTTCAAGCGTGGCGGTCATGGCCGCGCCCTCAGGTAGCACGTCGATTATCCAGAGCCAGCTTCACGATACGCTGCGCTTTGCCCAACGAGTACCGCTGGCACGCGACCTTGATCTGCTGAAGCTTCGCGTCCGAGAAATGTTCGCTGACTTGCGCCCGCTCGCAGATCGACTTGGCATGTACTAACAGCAGCCGATCGTCGGGCGTCCCACAAACGACGTTGCGACCAGTGATTTGTATTTGCACGGGTCGGGTTTTTGCGGCATCCCACTACTTACGAATTCGCATACGCATGTGGACTGAGGCACGTGATCCTCAAGATAGCCGGCGTTTGGCGTTCATCGACTGAAACGTCCGAAACCACCCCGGACGCATAGTGGTCATTGATCGGAATGAGGATCTGGGCGCCGTTCTCAGGAATGGCAGGCCGGCCATCGCAGACTATGTCGTCAAAAACTCGGCCGTCCAGAGACGTTTTGACAATCCATCGCATCGTCCGATCCTCCGCTCAAGTTCCGCTGCCGTGCCCGTTTGTGAGTAAGAGCAAGCCGTGCGCCGCTAAAAAGTCTTAGCCGTGTAACAACCCGGCGTTCCGGACGCGAATTCAAAGTGAAGGCCCGGGAACTCCGACAATTTTGGAGGGCTACGCTCATCGAGATCCCGCTTACACTGAGAGTGCATCAATTACAGACGTTCGACCCATCACATCGATGTCGCAGCTTTTCACCATGAAGATCCTTCCCGCCATTTTCTTCACCCAGTTGGGGGGCCGTGCTGCGCACAGGAATCTCAAGGTGCTTGGCCAGTTCGTGCTTGGTCTGACCGCGTTAGTGGGCATCTACAGCGTGTTGTTTCACTTCATTATGGCGTGGGAAGGCCAGCGATTCAGCTGGCTTACCGGCGTCTACTGGACGCTCACGGTGATGTCCACGCTGGGTTTTGGCGACATTACGTTTCAGTCCGACCTAGGCCGCCTCTTCTCGATCGTCGTGTTGCTCAGCGGTACGTTGTTCATGCTGATCCTCCTTCCCTTTACCTTCATCCAATTCTTCTATGCGCCCTGGATGGAGGCGCAGGCCGCCGCCCTGGCGCCAAGGGAACTTCGTCGGGGGGTCAAAGGGCATGTTGTGCTGCTTGCCTACGGCCCGATCGAAATGGCGTTGATTCGGCAGCTTCAGCATCGTCGCCATCCCTATGTTGTCTTAGCGCCAGACGTTGCCGAAGCGCTGCGGCTCCATGATCTGGGCATCGAGGTCATGATTGGTGAACGCGATCACCCCGACACGTATCGGCGGTTGCGACTGCCGGACGCCGAATTGCTCGCGGCGACGGGTTCGGACATGGTCAACACCAACGTGGTCTTCACGGCGCGATCCGTGTCGAGCAACACGCTGATCGTGGCCACCGCCGAGCATTCGGAATCGGTAGACATCTTGGAACTCGCAGGAAGCAATCGCGTGTTGCAGCTGGCCGAGATGATGGGCCAGGGTCTAGCGCGTCGCGTGACCGGCCGCGATGCCAAAAGTCACGTCATTGGAAGTTTCAACGAACTGCTCATTGCGGAGGCCGTTGCCGCCGGGACGCCGCTGGTTGGCCGCACATTGCGAGACATTCGCTTGCCAGATCATGTCGCGATCAATGTCGTCGGCGTCTGGGAACGCGGAGAGTTCAGCGTGGCGGGCCCCGATACAAGAATCTCATCCAGCAGCGTGCTATTGCTGGCAGGCACGCGGGCTCAATTAGACGAGTACGACAGCCTCTTCTGCATCTACAACTCGAGTGACGAGCCGGTCGTGATTATCGGCGGCGGCCGAGTTGGTTCGGCCTGTGCGCGGGCCTTGGCAGCCGACGGCGTCGACTATCGCCTCATCGATAAGGTTCAGCGCACTGTCGCGGACCCTGAGCGTTTCATATTGGGAGACGCGGCCGACCGCGAGGTCTTGCAAAAGGCAGGCTTGCTAGAATCTCCAGCGGTCGTCGTGACGACGCACGATGACGACATGAACGTCTATCTCACGTTGTACTGTCGTCGGCTCCGACCGGACATGCAAATCATCAGCCGCTCGACCCTCGACCGTAACGTCGACACGCTCCACCGTGCCGGGGCCGATTTCGTGATGTCTTACGCCTCTCTTGGGGCCAACGCAATTTACAACCTGTTGCGACGTGAGGATGTCCTGTTGCTCGCCGAAGGATTGAGCGCTGTGGAATTGAGCATCTCGCCTTCACTGGCGGGTCGCACACTGAGCGAGACGGCCATTCGCGAAACCACCGGCTGCCACGTCGTTGCTATTGAGACGCCCCAGGAGATGGTGGTCAATCCCCCGCCGCACACTCGATTGCCACCCGCCGGGCGGATCATCGTGATCGGCGGCGCCGATGCCGAGGAGCGATTCCTCGAACGATTCGCGACTCCCTAGCCCGGCGCCGTTCGTATGTTCGTCGCCGCGCGCTGCACCCTCGAGAATTACGTCTTGGGCCGCACGAGCCTGATTGCGAGAAGTTATGACGCTGGTTCCTTGGTTTGTCGCGGGCGGTGCGATTTTGATCGCGATCGCACTGATCTCATCGCTTCTTCATCGATCGCCTCTGAGCACCGCCATCATTTGTCTTGGATTCGGAGTCCTGCTCGGCCCCGCAGGAGCGGATCTCGTTCGTCTCGACTTCATGACGGATGACGAGATTCTGGAGCCGTTGACAGAAGTCGCCGTCATCATCTCACTCTTCACCGCTGGCCTGCAGTTGCGTCTGCCGCTGGATCGCAAGGAGTGGCGCGTGTCGGTCCGGCTTGCCACTGTTGGCATGCTGCTCACCGTTGCCATCCTGACGTTCCTAGGCGTCTATGCCTTGGGACTACCGCTCGGAGCGGCAATCATTCTTGGCGCCGTCCTGTCGCCCACTGATCCTGTTCTAGCCTCAGATGTTCAAGTGAGACACTCCACCGACTCCGATCGGCTAAGGTTTGTCTTAACTGGGGAAGCCGGCTTCAACGATGGCACAGCCTTTCCGTTCGTCATGTTGGGATTAGGTCTGCTCGGAATGCATGACATTGGCGCGGCGGGATGGCGGTGGTGGGCCGTCGACCTTCTCTGGGCGACAACTTGGGGACTCGCCGTGGGCGCCCTCTTCGGCACGATCGTCGCGCGAATCGTGCTTCACCTCCGGCAGCACCATGAAGAAGCCGTCGGTCTCGATAATTTTTTGGCGGTCGGCCTAATCAGCTTCTCCTACGGCGTTGCTCTGTGGTGTCACGCCTACGGCTTCCTGGCGGTCTTCGCCGCTGGCGTCGCGCTGCGGCGAGTCGAACGCGTTTCGTCCTCTGCTCCCCCTACCGACGCTGTGCGACAAGCGGCTGGGAGCGCGGAAGCAACAGGCTTGGCAACCGACCGCGACGTCGCGCCGGCGTACATGGCCGAGGCCGTCCTGAACTTCAATGCACAACTGGAGCGATTTGCCGAAGTAATGCTTGTCGTGGTCGTCGGGGCGATGCTGTCGCCAGAAATGTTTGGGCCCCGTATCCTGGGGTGGGCAATCGTGTTGCTCCTCGTTGTCCGCCCCCTCGCGATCTCTCTATCGCTTACAGGGAGCCGCCTTTCCAGATTGGAGCGCCATTATATCGCTTGGTTTGGCATTCGCGGCATTGGTTCGCTGTACTATCTGAGCTACGCGATTGCTCATGGACTTGCCGATGCGCCGGCTGAGGACATTGTGAACCTCACCCTTGCGACGGTTGCTGCATCCATCATTCTGCATGGAGCGACAGCGACGCCGCTCATGAACTATTACTCTCGCGTGACGGCCAGGGATCGAGGTTCTTCCCCTTAGCGGGTCCGCTGGCCGGAGTCGCCTAACGGCGTAGGATGTCCATGGAGTATTTGAAATCGAACGGAAGGCTGAGGTTGACGCTCCCTAGGAGAAAATTATGTCGCGACCCGTGACTGTCAATCTTCCCCACAAGCTTGGCCAGGACGAGGCTCATCGGCGCATCGAGGAAGGGTTTGATCGCCTGCGCAGGCAGATGACCGGGGGCATCAGCGGAATGGTCGCATGCCACGAGCGATGGGAGGGCAATCGGCTGCACTTCGAGGCTGGTGCGCTCGGTCAGAAGATGACCGGCCGCTTGGACGTAATGGAGGACTCAGTGCGGATCGAAGTTGATTTACCGACCATCCTTGCTGCGCTGGCGGAACGAATCACCGGCAAGCTGCAGGACGAGGGTCGGAAGCTGCTACAGGGACGGTAGACTAGCCCGAGTTGGTCTCGGATGTCACGACTGTGCTCTGTAAACAGCATTCTGTTAATGCGCTTCTCTTAAGTCCGCAGCGCATTGCCTTCGTTTGCAAGGCGTCCGAAAGAGGCTCGAACCCGCAAACCCCTCAACAACTTAGGCCGAAAGGAAAGGAGAGTATCGTTACGAAGAGTGTTCTCTACGGGGAGCTGAAATTCGGCCTGCGGAAGCAGCGGGCCTTCTGGTTAGCACGAAGTTCCTGGGCGAGAGTCGCCTGGGCATGTTTCATTTGGTGCCATTTTTGGGCGAGTTTTCATAGAGCCTGCCAGATCGTGCGGCTGGCGCCGCCGAGAAGAGGGCCTGCAACTTACCACGCCCCGAGCCCAATTCAATCCTCCGGTTAGCAGAGTCTCTGACTCTCTCTGTCTTCTGACGGAGTGGTTAACAACTGCTTGGACGGGACGTTCTGGCATATGAGAAAAACTCCGATCAGCGAGGCGGGCAGTTTGAGGCGACCTATACAATGGAGTCCTTTCAGCTGTCTCTGCAAGTTTTCTCACTCACGCCAATATTGGAGCCGCTTCTGCGAACTACTGAAGCTTGGCAACTGACGAACCTTTGAAGGTTTCCTCAGTAATCGGTAGATTGCTCCCATCCCCCTTGCATCCCGCTCAAGGTTGCCAGTGCTCTTTCAGTTCTCCGACGTCACGAAGACTTATGGCGCCATTACGGCGCTCAACAATCTGACGCTGTCGGTCCCTACGGGAGCTATCGGCTTGCTCGGACCCAATGGTTCGGGCAAGACGACAATGATTCGCACGCTTTTGGGACTCATTCCGGTCGACGAGGGAACCGGCCAAGTGCTGGGCAAGGATTTTCGCCGCGAGCAACTCGATATTCGTCGCGACGTTGGCTTTGCTCCTGAGGATGAGTGCCTGTTTCCGCACACCGTGGGCGTGGAATTTGTCGCCTATGCCGGCGAGCTGGTGGGAATGAGCCGCACGGATGCTCTGCAACGCGCCCACGAAACTCTCGACTATGTCGGCTTAGGCGAAGCGCGCTATCGCAAGGTCGAGTCCTACTCGACCGGCATGAAGCAGCGGCTGAAGCTCGCTTCAGCGATCGTGCACGACCCGAAGATGCTCATTCTCGACGAACCGACCAATGGCATGGACCCGGGCGGCCGGCAAGAGATCATCGAACTCTCCCGCGACCTGGCGCACAACAAGGGAATGAGCCTGCTCTTCTCCAGTCACTTGCTGCCTGACGTGGAAGCGGTGTGCACGCACGTTGTCGTCATCGCCGCCGGCAAATTATTGGCCCAAGGCGAAATTGCACAGCTAAAGCAGGTGCACAGTCAGTCGTACGAAGTACGCGTGAAAGGAGAGCTAACCCCGTTCGCAGCCCGTTTGCGCGAGGCAGGTTGCACGGCGGAAGAATACGCTGACGTGCTGAAGATCGCGCTGCCCGCAGGCGCGACCCCGCAGCTGATCTGGAAGACGGCCGCCGACGCCAGCGAACAGATCCGCCACCTCAGACCTCAACGCAGCACGCTCGAAGAAGTCTTTCTCTCTTCCTTGGAGCAAGCGTAAATGCCTGTCTTTGATCAGGGTTACCAGCATTGGTCAGGAACGCTTTCCGGACATGCGTGGCGGTGGCTGGCCATTACGCGACAGGGGGTGCGCGTCGCGCTCACCAATCGCTGGCTGCGGATCGCGCTGTTCGTCTCGTGGTTGCCGGCAATCGCGCTGGCGACGGCACTTTGCCTGTGGGGCTTGCTGGAGCAGCAGTCGGCGCTCATTCAATCGCTCAGGCCGCTGCTGGGTTTTCTCGACCGAGAGATGCTGCTCGACCCTAAGGCTTACCGCCAGGAGGCGTGGACTCTGGCTTATGGGTATTTCATGCTGACCGAGCTGCGACTCGCGATGCTGCTGATCCTCATTGTCGGGCCCAACCTCATTAGCCAAGATCTGCGCTACAACGCTCTGCCCCTCTATCTGTCGCGGCCGCTCCGACGCATCGATTACTTCCTCGGCAAGTGGGGCGTCATCGTCGCCTTCCTCGGCGCGGTGACGATCGTTCCGGCAATCGTCGCGTATGTGCTGGGAATTCTGTTTAGCCTAGACGTCGGAATTCTGAAAGACACGTTCCCTCTGTTGTTGGCGAGCGTTGGCTACGGCTTGATCATCGCCGCTTCTGCAGGAACTCTAATTCTTGCCTTGTCTTCGTTGTCGCGTAGCTCGCGCTATGTGGCCATGTTCTGGCTCGCCGCCTGGCTTGGCTCAGGCGTCATTGCGAGCGTTCTCCAAGGAATTGAGCACGAACAGCGGCGGCACGCGTTAGGGCGATTCGACAGGGACAATCCAACTGTTTTCGTGGACCAGGAACTGACGGCCGCACGCACGGACTGGCGTCCGCTGGTTTCGTACACCGCCAATCTGGCTCGTGTCGGCGAAGAGATGCTGGGTACGCCGGAAGCATGGGACAAAGTGACCAGTCTGCGGGCCGGCCCCGAGAAGGACATGGCCCGGCTGCGAAACGTCAGCGTGCAGTATCCGTGGACTTGGTCTGCTGGCGTGCTGCTCGCATTGTTCGGACTCTCGGCGTGGATTCTAAACCGCTCCATCAAGTCCCTGGATCGCCTGAAATGACGCCTGTCGTCGCCTTTCACGAACTGTCGAAGTGGTACGGGAACGTCATTGGCGTCAACAAGCTGACGCTGGAGATTCCGCCCGGCGTCACCGGCTTGTTGGGACCCAACGGCGCCGGCAAGAGTACGCTGCTCCAGTTGGCGACCGGACAGCTCAAGCCCAGTCAGGGCACGACCCGGGTGCTCGGTCAAGACGCATGGAACAACCCTCGATTGAATCGCTTCATTGGGCTTTGCCCGGAGCAAGACCGGTTCTACGAATGGATGACCGGATGGGATTTCGTCAATACGTGCGCGCGCCTCAGCGGGCTCACCCGAGCGGATGCGCGCGAATCGACCGCACGGACCATTGAGTCCGTGGGCATGACCAAGCATCAAGACCGAGCGATTCGGGGCTACTCCAAGGGGATGCGGCAACGCATCAAGATGGCCCAAGCCTTGGTGCACGACCCCGAAGTGCTGTTTCTGGACGAGCCGTTCACGGGGACCGACCCTGTGGCGCGCCGTGATCTGATGGACATCGTCCTGCGCCTGAGCGCCGAGGGAAAAAGCGTGATTGTCTCCAGTCACGTGCTACATGAAGTCCAAACCCTGACGTCGCAGATCGTGCTGCTGAATCACGGTCGGCTCGTGGCCGAGGGGCATGTGCGCGAGATTCGCGACCTGATCGACAAGCATCCTCATCACATCGTGTTGGTGTGCGACCAGTACCGACAGCTTGCAGCCCGCATGCTGCAGTGGCCGGACGTCGAGGGCGTTCGCGTCTTGGCGAGCGAACGCGGGCTGATGGTCGAGACACGGTCGCCCGACGCGTTCTACAGTCGCCTGCCCGAACTGTCTCTCGCCGATGGATTGGCGATTGAATCGGTGTATTCCGACGACGATAACCTGGAAGCCGTGTTCAAGTACTTGGTGAGCAAATGAGCATGGCAGTTCCACCGGCTTCGCAGTCGAGTCAATCATTTTTCAAAACCGCTTGCAGCGGGCTAGCGACGCTCTACACGCTTACCGTGCGGCAGCATTTGCATGGCAAACGCTGGATGGTGATCGGCGCCCTGTTTTCATTGCCGGCGGGCTTGGCAATCTTGGTGCGAGCGACGTCGCCGGATGTTCCGCCGACGGGGTCGGAGTTTATGCTGGCGATGATGCTGTTGCCCCAGTTGCTGCTGCCGCTAGTGGCGCTGCTGTACGCTTCGGGTATCATCGAGGACGAACAAGAGGAGCAAACGATCACGTACCTCCTCGTTCGCCCGCTGCCTAAATGGGCGATCTACGTGGTGAAGTTGCTCGCCACGATTACGACGACCGTCGTGCTCACAACGATCTTCACGACGCTAACGTTTGCAGCTGTCTACGTCGGCGCCGAAGTCGAAGGATGGGGCGTACGGCTGTTGAAGACAGCCGGAATCCATTGCTTGGCGGTCACGGCGTATTGCTGCCTGTTTGGCTTAGTGAGCCTGCTCACCAAACGGGCGCTGGTGGTCGGTGTCGTCTATATCGCCGTGATCGAGGGTCTGCTCGCGAATCTGCCGTTTGGGATTCGCTTGATCACGGTGATTTACTATGCACGCACGATTGCCTACCGCACGCTCAGTTACGTCGTCGCGACGCCGCACGGCGAGGAAAATATCGCCGCGGAAGCCTGGCAGCTAAACCTTCGCGACGATCCTAATCTATTAACGCACCCCGAACTGTCGACCTGCCTCCTCGTGCTGACTCTTGGAAGCGTCGTCTGCGCAGCTTTGGGAGCTTGGATTTGTTCGCAGCGGGAATTTCACGTTAAGACGCCTGAGAAGGCGTAACTGACCAAGATCGCCTCGGCCGGGCCAGAACGGACAGTTCCGCACGCTGCGGCACATCATCAAGCTGATGGTCGAGATGACCGACCCCAGGTCGGTTAGGCGTCGTGTCGCGTCGCTTGCAGGACGCGATGCGATTTTTGGCGACAGTTGGCGTCTTTTGCAAGTCGTTACCTCCTTTGGCGTTGCGGCGATTGGTCGGCGAATGTCGCGGTCGCGAGGCGACAGTTGTCGTGTCGGCGGTCGGTCGCGGCGGCCTGTCGGGTGAGGGGTTGTCTGTTGGAGCGAGGAACGTCTGGAGCCGTTCTCCGTTGGTTGCGGTCTCTTTTTAAATCGGGCGGCGCGCAGCGGTTGGCTGGCCGCGACGCGGGTAATGTCGGGCAAGAATGCCCACCTACGAACCTAGCAGAGGGCGCGGCCAATTTCTGTAGGCGAGTTCGCGGAATTATTTCTGGGGCGGCGGGGCGCTGGAAGTCTCTCGCAGAGGCGCGGAGACGCAGAGATTGGAGGGGTAGCCACGGTTGCCGCCCTGAGCGGCTACCGTGGCGGCGGAGCCGCAGGAGGCTGTGCTGAGTAGGCGTAGGCAACGGCGCGAGAGCATCGGTTCAACGAAGCTTCCTGCCGCTACGCTGTTCAGATCGGCTGGATGCCAGTCCGACCGTCTGAGTCCCCTATCCTTTACGCTACTTGCACGTCGATCGGCAGTCATGCCGCTGTGTGGCTTCACACTGGCGACACGCCGGTGTACGAAGCGCCGTTCACCGGTTTGCACGCGGGCGGACCAGATGGGCTGTTTGCCAATAGCAGCGAAATGATTGCCGGCATCTTTCAGGCGATCGAGGCGACGCAGCCGGTCGTGCAGTCGAGTGCGGGCTAGCGACAAGTGGCGCGAAGAAGGGCCATGCGGACCTGCGTGGCCAGGGGGGGCGTCGGCCGGTCGAGGCGTGACGGCGATCGATCAGTTGCACGGCGTCTTGCTCCGTCCGATCACGTCGCCACCTGCGACAGCGCCTTCGCCGTGATCGATTGCCTGACGCCAGTAAAACCTTCCCACGGATCCTTCTTCAATCGACGCAGCCGATCGCGAACGTTGGCGACCGTGTAGTGATCCGAACTCTCCAGCGTAGTCAGCTCGCTCCAGCGCAGCGGCGTTGCCACCGGGGCTCCCGCTCGGGCCCTCGTCGCATACGAAGCGATCGCGGTGGCGCCCCGCTGGTTCCTCAGGTAATCGACGAAGATCTTTCCCCGCCGCTTCGCCTTCGTCATCGTGGCGACGTAGCGGTCAGGCGCCGCGCGAACCAACGTCTCCGCCACGCCGCGGGCAAACTCCTTGTGCTGCTCCCACGTCGTCCGCCGATCGATCGGCGCCACCACGTGCAGCCCCTTTCCGCCTGACGTCCGCACGAAACTTTGCAGCCCCAGGGCCTCCAGCAGGTCCCGCACCTCCCGCGCGCCGCGCACCACCTCGTCCCAGGCGACGTCTTCGGCCGGGTCGAGATCAAACACCAGACGATCGGGCCGCTCCACATTGTCTGCTCGCGCGGGCCAGGGATGAAACTCCAGCGCCCCCAACTGCACCAGCGAAATCAACCCGCCGAGGTCGTCCACGACGAGATACGGCTCGATCTCGTCCTTTTCCTTGATCTCAACCCCACGCACCGACTCCGGCATCGAGTCGGTCAGATGCTTTTGATAAAAGCATTTCCCGCCCGCCCCGCCGGGACAGCGCACCACGGTCAACGGCCGGCCGGCGACATGCGGCATGATCCACTCGGCCACCTCCTCGTAATATCTCGCCAGCTCTAGCTTGGTGAGCCCCGTCTCGGCGAACACCACACGATCAGGATGGGTGATCTCGACGCCGGCCACGACGCTGTCGCCCTCCGCGCGCTGCGACTTGGCGTTGGCGGAACCTCGCTTCCCTGTCGAGCCCTTGGTCTTTGAGTTATTGCCCTTAGCCACGGTAGGCTCCTCCCGCACAATCGCCTGTGGTTTTTTATCTTCCCGCAATCCTTGAAAGGAAGGATGCCGCAACAGCCCTTCGTCCGTCCACTCCGTAAACGCCACTTCCGCGATCAGTTCGGGGGAGAGCCAGGTGACGCCCCGTTCGTCTGTCCCCTTCGGCAGGCTGTCGAACGGGCTCGTCTTCCGCTTCCGCTTGAGCAGTTCGCCATGAATGTCGCGTAACGATCGCTGCGTGAATCCCGTTCCCACCCGCCCGGCGTAGACGAGCTTCTTCCCTTGGTAGACTCCGAGCAACAAGGCCCCAAAGCCGCGACGACCTCCCTGAGGCTTCGTAAACCCGCCGATGACGAACTCCTGCCGCCGCGTGCATTTCACCTTCACCCACGCCGGCGACCGAGCACCGACGTACGAGCTATCGGCTCGCTTGCAAATGATTCCTTCAAGTCCTTCCTTGCACGCCTGTCGCGCGAATTCCTCCCCGCTGCCAACAAGATGGTCGCTGTAGCGCACGACTCCGTCCGGCGACGCCGCCAAGACATCGGCCAAGAACTTCTTGCGATCCACCAGAGCCGCGGCGCGCAGATCGTACCCTTGGGCAAACGGCAGGTCGAAAGCATAAAACGCCAGCGACTGCTCGTCCCCCCGCCGTAATTGATTCTGCAACTGCTGAAAATCCGAAATCCCTTCGCCGTTGAGGGCGACGATCTCCCCGTCGATCCACCCATTCTCCAGCGGCAGAGTCGCCAGGGCGGCGGCGATCCCTTTGAAGCGATGCGTCCAGTCGTGTCCGTTGCGCGTCAGCATGACGACTTTCCCCTGCTGGAGTCGCGCGAGGATCCGATAGCCGTCAAACTTCAATTCGTGCAGCCACTGGTCCCCCTCCGGCGCCGCGGCGACGAGCGTCGCCAACTGCGGTTTCATTTCGCGCGGCAATGCGCGCCGCTTCGCGCCCGCGATCTTCCCCGCGGATGCCGCGGTGACCGGTCGACCCGCGACGGCTTTTTTCGTAGCCGACGGCTTGGCCGCCTTGCCCTTCGGCCCGGTCCGTTTCGCAGCAGCGCTCGCGGGCGTTTGTTTTGAGCCACTCTTTTTCGCTGCCCCGGCGTCGCCCGACCACACCTTGTCGGCCGCCGCGGCAATTTGGTCCATCGTCCGCCGACTCACGGCGCTCCGCGGTTTTTTCGTCAGCACGTCGTACTCGTTGGCCGACTTCGCCGCCCTGTCGTCATGTTTGATGAGCAACCAGTTCTTTCCCCCTTCGCCGGCGCGGCCTCCCATCCGCACGAGCGCCCAACTCCCTTTCAGCTTCTGGCCGGCGAGGGTGAACTTGAGCTTGCCCCCCTGCCACGCCGCCAGTGGATCCTCCTCTCCCTCCGGCTCCCAGGCGCCGTAGTCCCACACCATCACCGTCCCGCCGCCATACTCTCCCTGGGGAATAATTCCCTCAAACTCAGCGTACGCCAGCGGATGGTCCTCGACCTGCACGGCGAGCGATTTGACGGTCGGATCGAGACTCGGCCCCTTCGGCACAGCCCAACTCTTGAGCGTCCCGTCGAGCTCCAGCCGAAAGTCGTAATGCAGACGGCTGGCCGCGTGCTTTTGGATGACGAACGTCAGCTCGCCGCGGGAAGACGCTTTCCTGCCAGCAGGCTCGGGCGTCTTCCGAAAGTCGCGCTTCCGCTGGTACTCGGTCAGACTCATCTCTTACCTCACGCCGACCAAAAGCCCAGCGGCTGGTAATGGGCCGGCTTCCTGAGCCGGGCCCTCATCCTGAGCCGCGTGGTCCTCCATTAGCATGTCATGCTGAGCGCAGCTAAGGATCTAGCTCCGCCAAAAGTCACGAGCGTTAGCTGGCTCGCTTCTTCTTCACCGGCCGTTTGGCCGTCTTCGCGCGCCGCGCCGGTCGTTTCGTGGCAGGGCTCTCGCGTTTCGACGCGCCGGCGACGCTCTTTTTGAGGATCTCCATGAAGTTAAGCGTGGCCGGGGCTTTGCCGCCGGCATCTTCTCCCTCCACGTCGCCAATCGCCTCGGTCTGGCCCGACTTCACCTTCCGCTGAATCATCTTGTCGACCGCGTCGCGATAATCGTCTTTGAACTGCGTCGGATCCCACTGGCCGCTCATCCCCTCGATCAACTTCCCGGCGAGATCAATCTCCTTCTTCGTGACCTTGTATTCGCGAAGATCGGCGCCCGGTAAGTCAAACTCGTCGATGGCTTGCAGTTCGTCGGCGTAACGCAACAGTTCCAGCACCAACGCGTCTCCCTCGACGACGAGCGCTGCGAGGTATTGCTTTGCCCGAATCACAACGCGCGCCAGCCCCGCTTTGCCGGCCGCGGCAATCGCCTCCCGCAGCAAGACGTAACCCTTTTCGCCCTTGGCGGCCGGCGAGACAAGATAAGGTTTGTCGAAGTAGCGAATGCCAATCTCTTCGCGATCGACGAACTGCTCGATTTCAATCGACTTACTCAACTCCGCGGAAGCGCTGTCGAGTTCTTCCTGACTGAACAGCACATACTGCCCCTCTTCGAACTCATACCCCTTCACGATCTTATCCCAGGGGACTTCCTCGCCCGTCTCATCGTTGACGCGCTCATACCGTACGCGCGCCGAATTACGACTATCAATCATCTTGAACCCCTGCTGCTCGGAACGGCGTTCAGCGCTGAAGAGCACCACGGGAACGTTCACCAGGCCAAAAGAAATATGGCCCTTCCAGATGGGGCGGGGCATGAGAGGACTCGATTAGAGCGACCACAACTGGCCCTCCTGGCGACGCAGCAACTTCCTGCATGCAATGCTAGCACTCATCGTGCCGAAAGTATCGCCACCTCGAAAGTCCCACAGCCACCGGTATTTTCAGCTTTCCACGAAGCCTCGGCACTGCTCAGGATTGGACGATCGGCGAGCAGAATGCCTTCGGCAGCGACCGGTCGGCTAAGCGGCTGGCGAATCCCTCGCTTCTCCGAAAGCGGCATGATTTGCCTGCAATGAGCCGGCCACATCAGGGCTTCCAGCCCGTGTCTCCATGGGTTGCGACTTCAAAAAGTCGTCGCCGATCGGCTACAACGATTCACTGCTTATCGCTGCCATGCGGTAAGTTGTTCTTTCCAGCTATGGCATCCGGCAATCGTCCGCACGCCTCGCTCAGTGAGTTGACAGTGTGACCTATCGCCATTCGTTCAACAGCTCCTCCTGAATCTGCGGGGCTAATAACGACAAGTCCATGATTTGAGTTATCCGTGCCCGCGAGATATTTCCTCGCCGCGAAAGTTCTGCCTGATTGGCAACGACTCCGGTCCGAATCAATTCATCGAACCGAATCGCCAGCGCCATCAACCGAGCGATGCGTGGAATTTTCACTGGCGTCACCTCCTCGCCCGCCTTCAGTCGCTTCCGACCGTGCCGATTGCGGCGAACGCGAAATGATCTTGTGACTGTTAGCTCGCTCCCGCGGCCGTACCTCCTCCGCAACACATCTGATCCCCTAAAGCAAAGATTCCCGTCGAGCGAAACGTCACCTTCGCGACGCCTTTTGGCCCGTCCAGTTCAACACGGTCAATCAGCAAGGCTAGCGCGTCTGCCTGCTCCATGGGCGTCAGCCTTGCCCATATGCCGTCGAATTCCACGAGCGCGGCTCTCACGTCATCCGGCGTTGGCTGATATCCAGTAATTCGCTGTAGTTCCGTGGCAACTTCTGACGCCCGATGGCGATTTCGGTCAATAACATCGTCCGCTTTACGACCGAACGGGACGGGGCATGGCCTCCGTCCCGTTCTCTTTTGTAGCGACAATTCTTCCGGCTCAAATTCTCTACCTTATCAGGTTCTTCCTTGGAGTTTGTGGCCCTGCGAGCTTCGATGGGGCCCAATAGAGCGAAGCGCCAACACACCCAGCGGCATTGGCGCATTTAATACGCTGCGCCTATACTGCACGAACGTTTAGTGACGCCTCCCGACGGCGAGGGCTCTGAGACATGGGTGTGCAAGCACTACTGGAGCGTATTCGAAGTCGAAGGGACTACGCCGATCAGCTTGAGCATATAGAAGCTCTCCCCGAGCGAGCAGGACGATTCGCGGATGTCTCGCCGCCGCTTCCACCGGCGCTCCTGCGAGTTCTGTCCGACCGAGGAATAACGCAACTCTACTCGCATCAAGCCATCGCGACAGAAGCAGCCCGTGCTCGCAGAGATTTGGTCGTCGTCACCGGAACGGCTAGCGGCAAGACGCTCTGCTACAACTTGCCGATTCTCGAATCGGCTCTGGTCGACGCCAACAGCCGAGCGCTCTACCTCTACCCGACCAAAGCACTGGCGCAGGACCAACTCAAACGACTGCTTGAATTAATTGCCGATAGCGACGAACTCCGAGCGGCGATACGCCCCGGCGTGTACGACGGTGACACGCCGACCGCCCAGCGTCGCCGCATTCGCCATGAAGCGAATCTGGTGCTGTCGAATCCAGACATGCTTCATGCGTCGATTCTGCCCTATCATCCGAAGTGGGCCGACTTCTTCACGGACCTGCGCTACGTCGTCATTGACGAGGTTCACACCTATCGAGGCATCCTCGGCGCTCACGTCTCGGCAGTTCTGCGTCGACTCCTCCGCGTCTGTCGCCACTACGGCAGCGAGCCGATCTTCCTCTCTACGAGCGCGACGATTGCCAATCCAGGCGAACTCACTGAACGCCTAATCGGGCGCCCCGTTCAGGTTGTGGATGACGATGGAGCGCCGCGCGGCAGAAAGTATTTTGCCTTTTGGAATCCGTCGCCGCTTGGAACCGACTCGCTGGCCCGTCGCAGTGCCAATGATGATGCAGTAATGTGGCTCGAAGAAGCTGTCGAAGCCGATGGACAAGCGCTGGCGTTCACCCGAACTCGGCAGGCGGCCGAGCTGATCCACCGCTATCTTCGCGAGTCCCTTGATGCCCGCCGTTCTCGCCATGCCGAGAAGGTGCGCGCCTACCGCGGCGGGTATCTTCCTAACGAACGCCGTCAGATCGAACAGGACTTGTTCGCAGGCCGGCTAAGAGCCGTGGCCGCCACGAATGCGCTGGAGCTAGGCATCGACATTGGATCCTTGGACGTGGCGCTGTTGGTAAATTACCCCGGTACGATTGCAAGTTGCTGGCAGCAGGCGGGGCGAAGCGGTCGACGCCAAGAAGAGAGTCTTGCCGTCCTGCTCGCCGGCAACGATCCTGTCGACCAGTACTTGTTGCGACGCCCCAACTACTTTTTCGCCCAATCACCGGAGCATGCAGTCGTCGACCCCGACAATCCATACGTTCTCGCCAAGCATCTCCAAGCGGCGGCGTTCGAGTTGCCGTTGACCGAAGACGATCTTGCGACGTTCGGCCCGCTGTCTGGACCCATTATCGACGCCCTGTGTCGAGAGGAGCGGCTGACGGAAGTCCGCGGAGCCTATTACCATCCCGGCGGTCAAAATCCGACCGTTGGCGTCAGCCTGCGACACATGAGCGACAATACCTTCAGCATCGTAGAAACAGGACGGGCGGGCGCGGCGAAGCAAGACGCCGTGACTGTCCTCGCCAACGTCGATTCCATCAGCGCTCCGGAACTCGTCTACCCGGAGGCCGTCTACCTTCACAACGGCGAAACGTACTTGGTCCGTGAACTCGACCTGAACGGCAAGGTCGCTTATGTCGAGCGAAGGGAAACCGACTACTACACGCAGGCAGTGCTGGAAAGCAGCGTCGTCGTCACGTCCGAGCGAGCGACAAGCAGTGCCGTTCCGAGAGCAGCGCTGTGCTACGGGAATGTTGACGTGACTTGGCAGACCGTTGCATTCAAGAAGATCAAATTCAACACGCGCGAGAATATCGGGCTCGGTCCAGTCGACATCCCTTCTCAGCAGTTGCAGACTACTGCTCTCTGGCTGACCCCTGATGACGTCGTTCGAGCGGAGCTAAAGTCTGCCGGGCTGCGCCCCAGCGAAGGCATCGTCGGTCTGCGAAATCTCGCCGTCGTGTCGCTCCCGCTAGTGGCGATGTGCGACAGCCGTGACTTGGGAGGCGTCGTCAATAGCCACAACACCGGGCGACCGACGATGATCCTGTACGACCGCTATCCGGGAGGGTTGGGCTACAGCGAGAAGGGGTTTGCGCGGATGGAGCAACTTTTGGAGATTTGCCGGGAGATGGTCGCAAGCTGTCCCTGCGAATCAGGCTGTCCAAGCTGCGTAGGCTTGCCGAACTTGCGGCCGGCGATTCACAGCGACCCCGATTTGACTCGCGGCCATCCGATGCCCGACAAAGAGGCGACGAGGATGCTGTTGGATTGGTTGACGGCAGAAGACGGACCCGCAGCTGTAGATCCGCCTCGGGTTCGGCGCGATGCGCGCGAAGTTCCGGCATAGGTGTGACGAGTCTTGAAATGATCGACGAATCATTACGCCTTCGTTTGGAGTCGCTGAATCGGGGACCGTTGCCGACGATTGCCATCGCTCAGGCGGCTCGTTCTCCAGTGACAGCATTGCCGCAGAAGCCGGCGAAGTTGCGTTCTTCGTCATCTCCGCTTCGTCCGGGCCTAGTTAAGCCGATTCCTGGGCTGCTCCGACGGGGAGAGATGATCGTCACCGAGGCCGGCGAGCATTGGCGCGTCTGCGTCGCCGTCGATGACATTTGGCCAGGCGGCGAGCGTTTAGTCTTCAACCGGTGTGAACGTCTTGGAATGCAAGGGGTGCCAAGTCGGTTCGTGTCTGCGTTTCCGCAGCACAGCTTGTTCGTCGACTTGGAAACATGCGGTCTGGCGGGGAGTGCGCTGTTCCTCGTGGGGCTATTGCGGCCCATCGACGGGAAGCTGACTGTCGAACTGCTGTTCGCGCGCAACTATGCAGAAGAGAGCGCCGTGCTGGCAAGTCTGTGGCAACGGATTGACGAGCAGAGCGTCATTGTCACCTTCAATGGCAAGAGCTTCGATTGGCCCATGGTGGCGGACCGCTCGCGCAGGCATCTCCTGTTTCGCGGCCAGCGACTGCGGGCGCCGGCTCACCTCGACATGCTTCATGCCGCCAGGCGACGGTGGAAGAAGGAACTGCCGGACTGCAAGCTACAGACGTTGGAGCAACGGATCTGCGGGAGAATACGAGTTGGCGACATTGCCGGTAGTCTGATTCCAGCTGCGTACAAGGACTACGTTCGGACGGGCTTCGAGCGAGAGATGGACTCGGTTCTTTTTCACAATGCTCTCGATCTGGTGACGCTTCTGGATTTGGCGATGCGGCTGGCGGACTAGTTGGTGTGTGGCTTCAGTGAAAATTCCGCGACTTCGACCGCAACCCGTTGATCGCGTGGTGCAGATTCTCCAGCCGACTGACGAGGACGTGAATGACGCCTTGTTGGTTTTGCAAGCGACCGCTCGCTATATAAGCCGGCGCCCTGCGAGCCACTTCGTAGAACCGTTCCCACACATCCATGCGAATGATTAGGTTGGCGACGCCAGTTTCGTCTTCGAGCGTCACAAAGGTGATGCCTTTCGCAGTGCCTGGCCGTTGCCGAACGAGTACTAGTCCGCCGACTCGCACGAAAGCACCGTCGGCAAGAGTCGCCAGTCGACTAGCAGTTGCGACCTGCAACTCATTCAACTGGGTGCGAAAGAATGAGATCGGATGCGCCTTGAGCGATAGCCCTGTCGTCGCATAGTCGGCGAACACCTCCTCACGACCTTCCATCGCCGGCAAACTCAGCGGCGTCTCTGAGTCCTCCAAATCTTGAAACAGCGGAGCGGTCGCCGCGGGACGCAGCGACTCCCAGAGCGACGCTCTCCGATCAAGCTGCAGCGAGCCAAAGGCGTCGGCCCGCGCCAATCGCTCGACGGTCGCGCCAGACACGCCGCAGCGGCGCACGTCGTCGATAGACTCGAACGGTCGCGACTGCTCCAGCAGCGCCGTCTGCGACTTGGCCATCCCCACGACCATCCGCAACCCTAAGCGAAGGGCGCCGTCCTCCAAGGTACAGTCCCATGCGCTTCGGTTGACATCAATCGCCCGAACCTCCACGCCATGCTCTTGAGCATTGCGGATCAATTGGGCCGGCGCATAGAACCCCATTGGCTGTGAGTTAATCAGCGCAGCGCAGAACGCTGCCGGATAGTGACATTTCAGCCACGCCGACACATAGACCAATAGCGCAAACGATGCGGCATGGCTCTCGGGAAACCCGTACTCGCCAAATCCTTTGATCTGCCGATAGACCGACTCGGCGAACTCCTCAGACAATCCATTGGCGCGCATTCCTTGCAGCAGCCGGACGCGAAACTCGTTGATCACACCCGGTCGACGCCACGCCGCCATGGCTCGGCGCAACTGATCGGCCTCGCCAGGCGTAAACCCAGCTGCTACGACCGCGAGTTGCATCGCTTGCTCCTGAAACAATGGCACGCCCAACGTCCGTTGGAGCACGTCACGAATCTTGTCATTGGGATAGGTCGGCGCCTCGCCCGACGCCCGTCGCTGTAGGTAGGGATGAACCATGTTTCCTTGGATCGGTCCAGGCCGGACGATGGCGACTTCAATCACGAGGTCATAAAAGCAACTCGGTTTCAGTCTCGGCAGCATGCTCATCTGCGCCCGACTCTCAATCTGAAAGACGCCCATCGTATCGGCCCGGTGCATCATCTCATAGACGGCGACATCGCCTTCGGGAATGTCGGCGAGCGTCAGCGCGGTCCCATGATGCTTCTCGACAAGTGCAAAACACTTACGGATGGCGGTGAGCATCCCGAGAGCCAGGCAATCGACCTTCAGAAATCCAAGTTCATCGAGATCATCCTTATCCCACTCAATCACCGTGCGATTTTCCATGGCGGCGTTTTCGATGGGAACCAACTCGCACAGTGGCGACTGGGTGATCACCAGTCCCCCGACGTGCTGTCCAAGATGCCGTGGGAAGCCGACAAGCTCATTCACGAGCGCCAGCAACTGCCGCCCCGCCGGCGCTTTCACATCTACGCCGGCAGCGGCGAACCGCTTCGGTTCCAGGGTGGCATGAGCGTCGAGCGACTTGGCAAGCGCATCGATGCTATCGAGCGAGAAACCTAGCGCCTTGCCCACGTCGCGGACCGCCGACCGAGGGCGGTAGCTGATCACTTCGGCCGTCATCCCGGCGCGTTCACGACCGTACTTGTCGTAGACGTACTGGATCACTTCCTCGCGACGTTCGTGCTCAAAATCAACGTCAATATCGGGAGCTTCGTCGCGCTCGCGGGAGATGAAGCGCTCGAAGAGCACCTCCACTCGCTCGGGGTCGACGGAGGTGACGCCCAGGCAATAGCAGACCGCCGAGTTGGCCGCCGAGCCGCGTCCCTGGCAGAGGATGTCCTTGGAACGGGCGAAGCGCACTAAATCCCAGACAGTAAGAAAATAGGCTTCGTATCGCAGCTCCTCGATCAGCCGAAGTTCATGCTCCAACTGCCCCCGAACTTTGTGCGGAATGCCTTTGGGATAACGTCGGTTAGCCCCCTCCCATATCAGCCGCACGAGATGCTCCAGGGGCGTCATGCCTGGCGGGGCGAGTTCCTTGGGATAGTCGTAGCGCAGCTCATCCAGAGAGAAACTGCAGCGGTCGGCAATCTCGACCGTGCGCTGCAACGCGCCGGGAGCCGCGGCGAACAACTCCTGTAGCTCTTCAGGCGTCTTGAGATGGCGCGCCGCGTTGGGAAAGAGCAAGTCGCCGGCGGTCGCCACGGTGTAGCCATGTTTCGTGGCGGTGAGCACGTCGGCCAGCGCGCGTCTACCGGGGGAGTGAAAGTGAACGTCATTAGCCGCCGCCAGCGGAAGCTTGGCTTGTTTGGCCAGTTGCACGCGCTCTGCCAGTAGTCGTTCGTCGTCTGGGCTGCGATGGAGTTCGGCTTGTAAATAGCAACGGTCGCCAAAGGCTTCACGGTATCGCCTCAAGTCTTGGAGGGTCGTATCGCCGATGACGCAGGCAATGAGGCCCTCCGAGTATTCCGCCAGATCGTCGAACGCCAAATGACACTCGCCTTTGGGAGCGCGGCGTCGTCCAGTGGTTAGGAGGCGACACAGGCGTCCGTAGGCGAGCTTGTCCGTCGCCAACAAGACGGTCGCAGCCCCATCCTGCGGCGTTACTTCGGCGCCAATAAGCAGCTTGAGGCCGATTGGTTTCGCCGCCCCGTGAGCGCGAACCACGCCGGCCAGGCTGTTGCGGTCGGTGACGGCCAGTGCTCGATAACCAAGCTCGGCCGCACGGCCGACCAACTCGTCCGCGTGCGAAGCGCCTTCCAAGAAGGAGAAATTCGTCTTGCAATGGAGTTCAGCATAGCCAATGGGCGAATGCGCCACGGCAGGTGGCGCAATCGGTTGTCGTTTCGCCTCTCGAGGATCAGGCATCAGTCAAAAGCTCCATGCAAAAACCAATCATCGCTGCGCAACTCGCGGAATATCCAAAAGCGCTTTCCTTCCGCCGTCTCGACGCGGTAGTAATCCCGCTGGACGTACCGGCCCCGCCACCAGCCCGTTTGAATCCTTTCTGGTCCCCAAGCGCGTGCGATATCGTAATCCTGCCCGTGGCGAAACCGGCTCGGGGGGCCATAGGGAACGACCGCCCAGACTTCGATTGGCACAGGGGCAGTTTCCAACCGAAGCGGTCGGGGGAGTCGCTTGAACTGCTGTTTCGATTTGGATGGTCGAGCACCGGCAAGCGGTTGATAGCGGACGGCCAATTCCGGTTGGGCCTCCGCCTGCGGCAACGCACGAACGACTGATTCCCGTCCCAGACGATTGCTTAAACGATCAATCAGCAACCCGACATGGCGATGATTCTCGCGCCGTGACGGATCAAACAACTCCTGCTGCCAAGTCGACAGCGGCGCGACGGAAATCACCCCCAGCGTTATGAAGTCGACTGGTCCCGGCAGACGGACTCGGTCAAGTTGCATGGCGGCCAGTTCCAACAAGTGACGCACATCAGCGCTCGGGCGAAACAAACCCACCATGAAAGCAATAGTCGTTGGCTCGCACCGCAGTTCGCAACGGATTTGCAGTGCGCCCTGTTGGCGATTTGCCAACTCCTGCGCGATGCGTCCCAGCAATTCGGCAAGGATCAGTTCTACGGCTTGTCTATTACTGAGCGGATATTCCAAGCGCGTTTCGACTTCGATTTCAGGCGGCGGCCGGTGGGAGACGATCGGTTCAGTGATAATCCCGAGCGCTTGATTCAGACGGCGCAATAGCTGCGGATCAAATCGCTCAGCAACCGCATCACGGGGAAGCGCCATCAATTGCTCGATTCGTTCGATGCCGCACTCCGCTAAGATCTTGGCTTGCTCAGCGAGTCGCAGCGCAGCCACCGGCAATAGCCTAATGGCTTTGTCACCGGGGGACGCGATGCAGGGCGCGTTGCCGTAATGAGCGAGCGCCCATGCTGCGCCGAGCGTGTCCGCGATCGCCAATCGCACGACAAGGCCCCGCCGGCTAAACTCCCGCAAGATTTGCTGAGCGAGGATCTGTTCACTACCAAATAGTTGAGCCAGTCCGGTTACGTCCAGGCAGAGATTGTCCGGCGGTTCGATGCCAACCGCGGGGCTGAACTCTTCGCACCATGCGGCCAATTCAAACAGCGAAAGCTCATCAGCGCGCGGATCATGCTGCTCTGCCTTGCCGATTGCAACTTCCGCCAGCGGAGTTCCAATCGGGTAGCGATCCGAAGCGACTACCCGCAGTGCGCCGTGGCGTTGCTGATACAGCGTTAGCTCGCACCGCTTAAGCGCGGGACGGGCGAGGCGCACTCGTTGCAGAGGCCAACCCGGAAGCCACAGACAGAGAACGCGGTGCTGTATTCGCTGGCGTTTCATCGTCTAGCTCCACAACCTCACAGATGCCTTCGCAGCCGCTACGCGACCGCACCACTTCAATTCGCAATCGTCTCACGCTTCCGCTAGGCAACGCTTCGACGAGTAACTGCATGTCGGACCAGGTAGGCCGTCCCCGCACGCTTGTCGGTCGCATGAACAATCCGACTGCGCCCCCCTTTTCGGCAGCGATCTGCAATCCGCGAAATGCCCGTTCCTCCAATTGGTCGGGCCAGCAAAGGACGATCGCGACGCCAGGGCACCGGAGCGTTTGATTGAGCGCCCATAGCTCATCCCTTCGTGAATGCGGACGGATAACGATCGTGGCCTGATTGATTCCCAGCAGGTCGCCGGCGGGCGGATAAAACCTTCGCGAGCGGTCGACGACGACGAAAATCCCGCCATCCCGACAGGCTTCGCGGGCCGTGAGCAGTGCCACGGACGTTGCTCCGGAACCGCTGTCCGCAAGGTATTCCACCAGTGCGCCGCGCCTTACGGTCGTCGGCAGGTTCCCCGCTAAACCGCTGGAAAACTCAGGGCGAATAGCGTCGTCCGCCCGCAACTGCTCGCGCAGGGCATCGACGATTTCGCGTTGGCTTGCGGGTGCTAGCATGGTTGGTATACTGATGTACAGATTACTCGGTAAAGCGAATCGTGCAAGATCATTGTCATGTGCGGTCGCTTTACGTTGCGAACGCCGCTTCAAGTGTTGATGCGGCATTTCAATCTCAGCGCTCAGACTGAGTGGCAGCTACCGCTGCGCTATAACATCGCACCGACGCAAGACATCGCCGTCATCATCGAGACGGACATGGGGCGCGAACTAGAAATGATGCGCTGGGGGCTAATTCCCTCGTGGGCCAAAGACCCAAAATCAATCCCGCTCTATTTCAATGCGAAAAGCGAGACGGCCGCGGAGAAACCTTCGTTTCGGTCTGCAATGCGCAAGCGACGCTGCCTGATACCAGCCGACGGCTTTTACGAATGGAAGAAAGAGGGCAAGCAGAAGCTGCCGTTCTACATTCGCCGACCCGATGAACAGCCGTTCGCGTTTGCCGGGTTATGGGAGCAATGGCAAGATACTCGGTCCTGCACCATTTTGACGACGGCGCCGAACGAGTTGATGAGACCGCTTCACGATCGAATGCCGGTCATTCTCTCGCCAAACGATTATGATGTCTGGCTTAATACAGAAGCGAAAGAGCCTGCGAAGCTGGACTATCTGTACGAACCCTTTCCCGACAGCGAACTAATTGCAACGCCGGTTAGTACGGTAGTGAATAATGCAAAGCATGAAGGGTCCGATTGCATCGAAGCCCCCGGGAATGACACTCTCTTCTGAAGTGTCAATTCGGCCATAGCCCGCGCCGTGCGAGTAGCTTCCCGGCGCCGGCGTTCGGCAAGCGACTTTGCCCGGCTTTTCAGGCAATATCCACCTCAATGATGCCCCGCTAGGATCGCATTGACCCGCCAATTAGAATTGACACCCACCGCCCGCCACTGCGCACAACCGCGCATCTCCTGGGCACGGCCAAGCGCTCTTTTAGCATTTGGAGAGGCCCATCGTGTATGAAGGCGGAGACGACCTCGAATTACAGAATGCGGCAGAGCGGCTGAAGCTGGCACTCGCCGCAGGCCAGCTTGGCGACTGAAGTTGGAACGTCCAAACAGACCGAGAAAAGCTCGGTAGTCGCGGCGCGGAGATCTTCGGGCTCCAGCCCGGAGAGGCCATTACCTGGGAGGCGTTGCGCAATCGCCTCCATCCCGATGATCGGGAACGGGCCAGATATGCGGTTCAACTGGCGTTAGAGCAGCACAGCGACTATCGGACCGAGTACAGAATCACGAGACCGAACGGCGAACTCGCGTGGGTCGCGGCCGAGGGGCGTGGCGTCTACGCGGATGACGCGTCGGTACTCGGAATGATCGGGATCGTCCGATCGCTTGAGCTGATCAATGAGTCCGGAACTACGCTCGCCTCGTCGCTCAGGGTTATGGCCAAACGTCGGCGGTCACATACGACCGGCCTCGCGCACCTTGGTTGTTGCCCTCTAGCTCGATAGCGCCAACTGCGACCATCGGCGAGAATTGGTCGTGGATGGACCCTTGCGAGAACGAGCAATTGGCGCAAAGGTCATTGATCAACGACAGCACACAAGCTGTGTCAGATGCCATTCCGAGGCGGCCAAATGCGCCTTAATATACACTGCAACCCGTTTAAAGTTACTTGATCTCGAACCAATACGGCATCATCAGCGCCACCGGTTCGCGCATCGCCTGGCGGAGTTGCATCGCATGTTGCAGCACGCCGCGGAGTTCCGGCGCGAGCGTCGTGAGGCTCGCCAGGACACGGGCTTCGGCTTCGCGTTCGGCGTCCATGTTGCCGCCGAAGAGGGCCTCGAAGGGATTTTCCGGCTTTGGCAGGACGATCAGTTCGACCTTCTTGTCAGGGTCGAGCCCAGCCTGCCGCTTGGCCGCTTGGATCGAGTCGCGCAGCGTGCCGACTTCGTCGATCAAGCCGAGTCGCTTGGCGACGCGGCCGGTGTAGACCTGGCCGCCGGCGAGCTTTTCGAGGTCTTCCTGCTTCATCTTGCGACCTTCAGCCGCCTTCGAGGTGAACTGGTCGTAAATGACTTTCATCATCCGTTCGACGACTTTTCGCTCCGATTCGGTGAACTTGTCGGTCGTCGAGAAGATGCCGCTATTCTCGCCGCGCGAGATCGACTCGGTGTCGATGCCGAGCTTGTCGTAAACGCCCTTCATGGCCAGCTTGCCGCCGACGACGCCGATCGAACCGGTGACGGTCCCCGGCTCGGCGAAGATGCGGTCGGCGCCCATCGAGATGTAGTAGCCGCCGCTGGCGGCGACGTCGCCCATGCTGGCGATGATCGGCTTGTCGATTGCTTGCGTCTGCCGCCAGATGAGGTCGCTGGCCAGCGCCGAACCGCCGGGGCTGTCGACGCGGAGGACGATCGCTTTGACGGTTTCATCCTTCGCGGCTTCCTGCAGTGCTTCGACAATGGTCGTCGAGCCCATCGAAGTTCCGCCCATCAGGCTGCTTTGGCTCTTGCCGCTCATGATCGGGCCGACGGCATAAACGACGGCGATCTTGGGAGCGTCGTCGCCGCTGCCGCTGCGGCCTTCGCCCATCATCGACTGGAAGAGCTTCATCATGCCCATCGGGCCGCTGAAGTCGGTGTCGACCTTTTGCTTGGCGTAGTTCTCCACGTAGACGAGCTTGTCGGCCTTGTACTCGGCTTGCAGGGCGTCGCGGAATTGATCGGGGTAAATGACGCGATCGACCAAGCCGGCCTCCTTGGCCTCGTCGGCCATCAGCAAGCCTTGGTCGACGAGCTTGCGGATCTCTTCGATCTTGATGTCGCGATCCGACGCGATGGTGGTCAGCATGTCGTCGTAGAGGTCGTCGATGAGCGCGGTCATGTTCTTGCGAACCGGCTCGCTGAGGCTGTCGCGGGTGTAGGGTTCGGCGGCGCCTTTGAAGTCGCCGACGTGCATCATGTCGGCTTCAACGCCGACCTTGGCGAAGAGATCCTTGTAGAACGAGAATTCGGCACGGACGCCGGGGAGAAGAACTTCCCCGGACTCGGGCAGGACGATCTCATCGCAGGCCGAGGCGAGTTGGTACTGCGGGCCCATCGCCGATTCGAGCAGGGCGTAGACCTTCTTCCCCTTGCCTTGTACGCGTTTGATCGCGCTGCGGAGCTCGTTGAGCTTGCCGCGGCCGGGGGCAGCGTCGATTTGCAGGATCACGCCGGCGATTGATTGGTCGTCGCCAGCCTTTTCGATGCGGGCCATGGTCTTGCGGAGGTCGACGCCGAGATCGCCGAAGAGCGACATCTCGCCGGGCGATTCGGGGAGGGCGCCGTCGATGATGATGTAGGCGATGCGGACCTTCTTCTCGGCCGCCTTCGTTTCCTTCTTATTGGCGTCCTTCTTCTCGGCTTCTTTCTTGGCGTCCTTTTCAGCCTTGGCCTTCGCTTCAGCTTTCTCAGCCGCTTCCTTCTCGGCCTTCAGTTTCTTGCTCTCGGCCTTGTCGCTATCCTTCGCTTCCTTCTCGTCGGCAGACTTGGCTTCGTCGGCCTGCTTGTCATCAGCCTTCTCGGTCGCCGTCGACTTTTCGTCCTTGGCGGGCGATTCGTCGGCGAACGAGCGTACAGCCGGGCCTGCCGCCACGACCGCGATAGCTAACCACATTCCGAGTAAGAATTCACGCATCGTTGTTTCCCCGTTCTGAGTCTCTAAATCTACGCCGACGTCCCCGCACCGCCGCGGGATCGTCAGTACTACTATAGCGGGTCGTTCCGGGTGATTCGCTAGGGACTGAAGGCTCTTGGATGAAATGAGGAAATTTCGCCGGCAATTAGCCGCGCCGACGGTCCTGGCCGGCTTCTCCGGCCTCTACGTTTCCCGAAAAATGTCGCTAAGCCGCCAGCGGCTGAATCCGGTGGGAATTTGACCGCTAGCGGCGACCTAATCCGCCCTGGGCGCGGGTCGTTACTCTTTGCTACTTTTCCCCCGCAAATCCGGCTGGGACAAATGCCCGGCCTGAACCACGCGCCTCCCGACTGCGGAATTGACCATGATCGTTCGTTTACCTTTCGCTCTTCGTCTGTGCAGCCTCGTCAGTTTGGCAATGACGCTGGTTAGTTCGCTTCCGTGCAGCGACGCCGCCGAGCCGTTTTGGCGGCAGGTGATGCCGCGGAAACGGGTCGAGGCCGACGCGAACGGCGACTACACGCTGACCGAGAAGAACGGTCCCTGGCTGGTGATGGCAATGTCGTTCAACGGCGAAGGGGGCGACGTCGAAGCCCGCGAGCTCGTCGCTGAATTGCGCGGCAGATATAACCTCCCTGCCTACTACTATGCGATGACGTTTAAGCAGGAGGACGAACGTCCGGGGCAAGGCATCGACAACTACGGCGCGCCAATCAAACGCCGCTATCAACGGGGGAGCCAGATCTTGGAACACGCCGTGCTGGTCGGCGAGTTCCAGCACATTGACGACCTCGAAGCCCAGGCGCTGCTCGACCGCATCAAAACGCTCGAACCCGAGTCGCTCAAGCTGGAATCGGGCGAAGCGACCTCGCAAAGCCTCGTCGCGGTGCGGCAACTGCAACGGACGGTGAAACAAAAGCTCGGCAAGCAAGTCAATCGCGGGCCGATGGGCCACGCCTTTCTGACGCGGAATCCGATGCTGCCGAAGGAGTATTTTGCTCCCGTTGGCGTCGAGCCCGAAGTCGCCAAATGGAACAAGGATTTCGAGCATTCGCTGCTGAAGTGCCCCGGCAAGTACACGATCAAGGTGGCGACGTTCGGCGGGAAGGTGTCGCTCAAGGACGCGAACAACGGGACGGCCGGCGCCGCCTCGGTTCGTCGCGCAAACGAAGACGACGCGTTGGTGTTGGCGATCAAGAAGGCCCACGATCTGACGGTCGCGCTGCGAAGCAAAGGTTGGGAAGCGTATGAATTCCACGATCGCTACGAAAGCTACGTCACCGTCGGCTCGTTCGACGACCTGCAGCGGAACGAGCATGGCCAACTGACGGCGTCGACGCGCGAGGCTCAGATCATCGTCAACACGTTTGGCGCCGCGACGCCCAACGTCGGCTTTGAACGGGCGACCTACCAGGCGATCGGCGCCGACAGCGAAGATATTCAGAAGGCCGAGCATACTGAGGAAAAGGTCCTCAGCGAATTTGATCAGCGCTTCTCCAAGTCGTTTGGCGACGCCATGGAAGGATTCCATCCGAAGGACTTCGTCGGGCTGCCGTTTGACATTCAGCCGACGGCGATCGAGGCGCCGAAGCAGTCGGTTAGCTCGGCTTACGTGCGGCAGTAGGAATTGAACCGCCAAGGACTCCAAGGTTCGCCAAGGAAAGACCAATATTGTTGAAACCGCGGATGACGCGGATCGACGCAGATAAGGAATTATTTGCGTTCATCTTAGTGCATCGGCGGTTTGTTCATGTAGGCTCCGTGGGCGGCTTCTCTGCCATGTCTGCCAACTCTGCCAATTGAATTTGGCAGACATGGACGGTGTCGATTTGAGCGACAAATGGCGAGGCGGCCATGTTGGCCAAGGTGGCCAAGGCGGCCCGGGCAATAATTTGGCCATCTCGAACGTTTTTTGCAGGCCGTGTTCATGACGAGGCGCAGCGTCTCCGTTCCCGTCGCATCGTTCGCCGACGGCCAGCAGGCTTGGTTTGACTCAATTTTCAAAGAGCGAATTGCTGCGTTGCTTCGGCCGAGAATTGGCTTGAGCAGCCATGAAAATATCCATATGTACACTATCGCAATCGATGGCCATTTTCAAGAGTAAACGTCGCGAAAATTCTTCCCCCGGTCAGTGAAGCGTACTCAACTACATCTATTGGCACGATCGGCAAGCAACTTAGGGCGACGCTAGCGCCGCGTTCGTTGACGTAAGTTGTTATCCGAAGGTCCTGATGCTCCCAGTTGAATACGCTTCACTGACCTAAGGCTAATAGTCTCTCCTTCGGCGACACGCTCAATCATGCCGGCTCATCGACGTGCGATTGGCACCACCAACTGAATAGAGTCCAGTGCTGCAGTAGTTGCTGGCTCCGTTAGGGGGCGAGGCCTGACGCTTCGAGACGGGCCCGCCGGCGGTCGTGATCAACCTGCGTCAATTGTGGGCGTTCGCGTGGCCGGGGGGAACTGGCGAGGACCGATGGGATCGACGCGCAGTTGATTGCTCGCTTCGGTCGCGACGGCCCCCGAAGAACGACCGCTACCCAGAAAAACTAACGGCTGCTCGGCGACCTCTCGGCACGACGACAGCAACCGGCGGAGTTGCGGAGGGCCGGGGCCAATCGGCGTCATCGGGCCGCGCTGCGCGTAACTTCCGGAGTCGATCGACAGATGTATCCTGGGTAGGTTGCGATACAATCAACCCGGGGTTGAAAGATTGAATCCCTTCGGGATTCGATTTGAGCGCCTACGGGTTAGCACTATTCAGGACAACGTCTACCGGCATGGCGGCTGACCTCCCGGCGGAGTCGGGGGCTGCAATCGCTCAGCGATCTAAATTCGAATTCGACGTCGTGGGCCACGTACGCTCGCGGCTTGTTTCCGCGGCTTACTTCGACTGGCCGCGAACCACGTCCTTGCCGGTCTTCGCGGCGATGAACTGCTCGTTGTCGACCTTCTTGAAGTTCGCCAGATGAGCCTGGGCCTCGTCGAGGCGAGCGCGATCGTTGCGGGAGAGGCTCCAGAAGAACATGTGGGTCGCCTTCACGACGTTCTTTTCGTCGCCGCCGAGCGTCCGCTTGATCTCCACCGGCACGACGCCATGCTTGGCGAATGCGGCGTCGAGCGCCAGACGGGGGCCGGGCGGGGGGGAGTTGAACATCATCGCCGAGAGTTCGGCGTAGCGATCGGTGAACTCGCGGTAGCGGGTGAGCGTCGCCGCGTCGTCGGCCTTGATCGTCGCGGCGCGGTAGGTCCATTCCTTGTTGGCCAGCGTCAAGCTTCCAGACTCGACGTCGAAGGTTTCCTCAAACGTCGGCTTCGCGGCGAACTTCAGCAGCGGGTCTTTATGCTCCGAGGCCCACTCAGTCATCTTATGCATGAGTTTTTCGACGCGATCGACTTCAACGTCCGTCCGGCGCTCGCGTACCGTGTCGAGCAAGATGAACTGCCCTGACTTTCCTTCCTGACCCTGGCGGTAGACGATGATCTGCTGCGGATTGTCCATGAACTCGTAGACGGCGGCCTTTTCGAACAGCGTCACCGTGTGGCTCACCGGCTCTGGTTCTTCGCCGACGTAGATCTCGGTCTCGATGCGGAATTCCTGCCCTGCAGCGCTCGGCGATTCGGCCGCCACTAGCAGCGAAAACGTGGCGGCGAAGACAACAGACCAGCCGAAGAAATGGCGAGCCATGGAGGAACTCCCTTCCGTGCAGCGCGGGGACACGATCTCAAACGGCAGGGAGCATACGAAAGCAGACGTTTGGCGTAAACGTCGATTGCGATTTGTCACGCATCGGGCGCGGAGCGGGTGATAGCACAAATTTGGATTCGTGGTCGGCGTGCCCAGAGGTAGGGAGAGTTATCCAGCTGTTAGCGCTCAGCGCCACCAGAAATCATCCCCTGTGGTCCCCTCCCCTTGAGGGGGAGGGTTAGGGAGGGGTGATTGATGCCGTGTACCAGCGTTCCACCACCTCCCCAGCCCTCCCCTCAAGGGGGAGGGAGCCGCAAGATTTTGATGGAAAGTCGCGGCTAGCGGTTCCATGATCCTGAGTATCAGGTCGCGCCACCCTGAGTCGCCGCACCATCGAGCCGCCAGTCGGCGAGGTGGATTTCCACTGATGACCGCCCGCGGTAGCGATTGATCACCGGCCGGAAGGCGATCGACATTTCGCCGTCGATCGCTGCTAGCTCTTCCTCCCAGTCGCCGCCGCCGAATGCCACGGCGCGAATCTTCACCCCCTCCTGGTCGAACATCATCGAGAGATGCCGCCCCGCGCCGCCGATTCGCTTGGGGCGTTCGGCGAGCCGCACGTTGCTGGCGCAGAGGACCGGCCGGAGGTTGCCGTGGCCGAAGGGTGCAAGGCTTTCGATTTGCTGCACGGTGCGCTGCGTGAGGCAGTGGAGGGC
>JBGSMO010000069.1:0-26287 GCA_041740115.1 Pirellulales bacterium | reverse complement strand
GCCGGCGGGCTCGCGCCGCTACCCGCTTGGGTGCGTCGCTTTCACCGCGTGCGCCACTGGGTACAAGCAAAAATCATCCTCGCGGGCATCAAGTCGCTCGTTTTGCATCAGCCGTAGAAGATAGCGTTTGCATAATCGTGTTTTAGTGCTGGGTTATCTGTCGTGAGTCAAAGGAAGCCCTGTAGGGGCGATCGAATGCTAACGTTTCAGTCGCCCCTCCGGGGCTCGTTTCTTACTTTGGTCGCTTGCCCCAGCACTGAAAGGCCCTCCCCTCGACTGGGGAAGGTTAAGGAGGGGTGACGCTACGGGTACGATAAACAGGTAATTGCCGACTTCATTGAACAGGAAGCACCTCATGCGCCCCCTCCGCTACGCCATCAACGTCACCCTAGACGGCTGCTGCCACCACGAAGC
Organism: Pirellulales bacterium; assembly: GCA_041740115.1. GTDB lineage: Bacteria > Planctomycetota > Planctomycetia > Pirellulales > Lacipirellulaceae > Lacipirellula. Next base: position 25,873 of record JBGSMO010000069.1, on the reverse strand, counting down.
AGGCTCCACCGACGAAGAGCTCCATCGCTACTGGGCCGAGAGCCTCGCCCGCGTCGACGCGATCCTCTTCGGCCGCGTCACCTACGAAATGATGGAGTCCGCCTTCCGGTCCCCGGCGTCGACTGCAGCGATGCCCGAATGGATGCAACCCTTCGTCCGCACGATCAACGCGGCGAAGAAGTACGTCGTCTCGAGCACCCTCGACCAGGTCGATTGGAACGCCGAGCTCGTCCGCGGCGAACTGGGGCCGGCAGTCGAGCAACTCAAGCAGGCGCCGGGCAGCGGAATCTTCTTGGGAGGCGTTACGCTCCCGCTGGCGCTCGCGGAACTCGGGCTGATCGACGAATACGAGTTCGTCGTGCAGCCGAGAGTCGCTGGCCACGGGCCGACGTTGTTCGCGGGGCTGTCGAAACATGTCGACTTGAAGCTCGTCGGCCGCAAAGAGTTCGGCTCCGGAGCAGTGGCGCTGCGGTACGTGCCGAGGTAGCGGTCGGGTGGTCTAATCTTAGAGAAAGCGGTCAAAGCACGCCGATCGCAACGTGCGCCGCTGGCGGAACGTCGCAGCGATCAGGCGGCGACCTTCGAGACCACTTCGAGGATCGCTTGTTCGCTCTCCTGAAGCATCCGCCCCTGGAGAGTGACGACCTTGACGTAGAACCAGAGCGCGATGGGAAGCTCCAGGAGCGTGGCCAAGAGGTAAATCGGAACATGCGGCATGCCGGTGATGAGGCCCGCGAGTTGCTCCGCGGCGAGGGCGACTGCCGCGGGAATGATGGTGGCCGGGATCAGCAGCAGGCCGGCGAATTGCCAGAGTACGACGCTGACGTTCATCGAGATCGGCTTCATCGTTCCGGCCGCCATACCGATGGGTGCGACGATCGAAATGAAATTGCTAACCGTAAAAAACACGAAGAGCGCGATCACGAGTTGCAACAGGCTAGCGACGATATGCGTCAGCTCCATCCGCCCGACGACGGCCACGAAGAGGACCAGAAATACGGTGAGCGTCGCCGCGAAGGGCAACACTCCCATGTTCTTGCCGATCAACACGTCGCGGCGCGGGGCTGGCAGGAGGACATAGGCTCGGAAGCCCTGGCGATCGAGTCCGAACATGTTGATCATGATTTGCGCCATGCCGACCAGCGACATCATGATAGCGCCGATTCCGAGCCAGGGGCGACCGAAATCGGGCCAGCGATTGAATCCCCCCGTCAGCATCATCGACCCGAACACAGCGACGAAGATCACCGGCGTCAGCAGCGCCATCTTCGCCTCCGGGGCGCGCAGCAGCGAACGCAGCGTCGCCAAGGCGATGACCGATTGCGAAGGGGTGAGGAAGGGAACGTCCTTCTCCAGGATCGAACCGCTGGAAAGTCGCTTCGCGCTCGCGTGCGTGGCGGGGCGATGCTCTCTGTTGTAGCTGCCGGCGTAAACGCGGAGCGTGCTGCGATACGCGAGCGCCAGGCTGGCGAGCCCAATGGCGGACATGCCGCCAACGCAGAGCCATGGCGTGACGATCGCGCCGCCAGCCGCCGCGCTGGCGCCATACGGAAGCCAGCCGATCGGCAGCAGGGCATTGGCGAACCCGACCGCGCGATTTCTCGCCTGCGAGGCCGCTGCTTGAATCGCCGCGCGTTGCTCCTGGTAGGCTTCTTCAGCCCGCTCGGCGGCCGCGGCGTACTCTGCCGCATCAATCGTGCCGGCCTCTTGTTGCTGTTGCAACTCGGCTAGTTGCGCCGTGAGGGTTTCTCGCAGTTCTTCCCGAGACGCCGATCGCGACGTCATGGCTCTCATATTGATGAGGTTCGGAACCTGAAACACCATGACAAAGAGGAAGGTCGTGATCGCGACGACCGTCCCACGCCGGCGTTTGTTTTCCATGAGTCGCGCCAACCAGCCGCGGAGCTGATACGACACGGCCGTCACCATCAACAGGAACGACGCCAGCAGGGGGAACACGACCAGCGATCTGGCGCCGAAGTACAGTGCCGACGCCAGTGCGAAGCCAAGCATCGCGGGCAGAAACAATAGCACCGTCAGACTAACGAGAGAGCTGGCGTAGTTCAGCAGAAACGCCCCGGAGAGCGAGATCGGCAGGTGCAACAGATTGCGCAGCGAGAGCATTTCCGACCGTTGGAGTTCAACCATCAGGGCGATCGCCCAAAAGAACAGAAACGCGCCAGCCAGCGCATCCCACGCATAGATCGTGTCGAAAGGGGATATCTCCGACAGAAGCCGATGGCCCGCCAGCGAAGCCAACGCGAACGCCCCCAAGGAACCAAGCGCAGCCAATGCCAGCGCGACCACCGAAATGATTCGATTGGCCCTGCCTGACCTGCTGAATTGATTGCGCGCTATTTGCCAGCGCAAACGCAAGATGGCGGCGAGGTGACTGAAATTCACGTTGCGACTCCATCGTGCGCCGCTGCGGTCGTTTCCGCCGGCGGCAGCGCGTCGGTGAGCACAGAGCCCTCTTTCAGCCAGGCGAGGTTGATTTGCTCTTTCTGCGGTCGGCCGACTTTCTCCAAAAATCGCTTTTCAAGCGAACTCCCCTGACGAAGCTCTTCCAGAGAAGTCTGTTCGACCAATTGGCCATTCGCGATGATGCCGACGTGCGTACAAATCCGTTCGACGATCTCCAAGACATGCGACGTGACGAACACCGTCGAACCGCGACGCACGTAGATCGAAAGAATGTCGCGAATGACCCGCGAAGTGACCGCATCGACCCCCTCAAACGGCTCGTCGAGAAACAGCAAGTCCGGGTTCGGCAGGAGCGCCGCAGCAAGCGCGAGTTTCTTCTTCATGCCGTGCGAATACTCGACCGTGAGCTTCTTTTCCACTCCGTTAAGTTCCAGCAGCGACAGCAACTCCTCCGCGCGTTCGCGAATCGTGCTGACATCCATCGAATACATGCGTCCGATGAAAGTGAGATACTCGCGCGCCTTGAGATTATCGAACAGCGCCAGGTCTTCCGGCACGACGCCAGTCCGCCGTTTGATCTCGATGGCATCGACCCGATCCCAGGGATTCTTGCCGAGCAAGGAAATCTCGCCCGACGAAGGGACAAGGATGCCGGTGAGCATCTTAATGGTCGTCGACTTCCCGGCTCCGTTCGGGCCCAGGAAACCAAACAGACTGCCGCGCTCCACGGCAAGGTCGACGGACTTGACCGCTTCTACATCGCCGAAGTATCGCGTGAGATTCTTGGTTTCAATGGCGAGCGTCATGCAATGTCGTCCAGCGGTGGCGTGCGCACGCGGCGGCGCAATTCGCGAATTACAGGAGGCCGAAGCCTCAGGATCACAGGATATCCGAGTCGAATCTGGATGGGAATCGCGCGTGGCCCAGGTTGAAGTACTCGCGGGCGCCATGCCGCCGCTGTTTGCCGACCGCTCAGCCACAGTATGATGTCTCCCTATGACATTCCGCCTATTCGTCTCCTGCGCCTGGTTCTTCCTCGTCCTCTTCTCCTACTACGTCCTCAAACCAGTCCGCGACGCGCTCGCCACCGAAACCCGCCTCTTCGGCCCCCTCTACCTGGCGACGTTTCTGGCCGTCTGCGCGGCCCTGCCCCTCTACTGGCGAATCGTCGCGCGAACGACGCGACGGCAGCTGGTGTTCGGCGTCTATCAGTTTTTCGTGGCGTGCCTCGCGGTGTTCGCTCTGCTGCTCGCCCGCGGCTACGGCGAAACGGAGTGGCTGCGCAACGCCTTCTTCGTCTGGGTGAGCGTCTTCAACCTCTACGTCGTCGCCGTCTTCTGGAGCGTGATGGCCGACCTCTTTTCCGCTGAGGAGGGGAAGAGCTGGTTCGGCGCGATGGCCGCGGCGGGGACCGTCGGCTCGATCGTCGCGTCGCTCGTCGGGCATGTCGCCGCGCAGCGTTTGGGCCTGGAGTGGCTGATGGTCGTTGCGATCGTCGCGCTTGAGCTGGCGATCGCGATGGCTTGGCTCGTGCTGCGATTTGCACAGTACGGCAGCGTCACATCTTCAAGCAGCAGTCCTTCCTCCGAAAGCGGAGCCCCCTCTTCCAGCGGCTCCCTCCTCGCTGGCCTACGCACCGTCTTGTCGTCGCGCTACCTGCTGATGATCTGCGCGTTCACCGCCATCGGCAAGTTTGCCGCCACGTTTGTCTACAACAACTTCCAGCACACGCTACGCGAGGAAGGGCTCTCGGTCGCCGAGCGTACCGAACTGTTCTCAGCCATGAACTTCTACTCCCAAACCGGCACGCTCGCGTTCCAAGCGGTCCTCGCCGCCGCGCTGATGCGCCTCGCCGGCGTCGGCGCCACGCTCGCCCTTGCCTGCAGCGTGATCGTAGGCCTCTTCGCCTGGCTGTCGTTCGACGCCACCCTCTGGCCGCTGATGGTCGCCAAGGTCGTCCAAGAAATCATCGGCTACGGCCTGCTCGTCCCCGCGCAACAGGTCCTGTTCACCGTCGTGAGCCGCACCGAAAAGTACGAATCAAAAGCGTTCATCGACACCGTCGTCTTCCGCGGCAGCGACGTCGCCGCGGCGAACGTGGTCGACGCCCTCGGCAGATTCTCGGCGAGCGCCGCCGCGATCGCGATCCTGCCGCTCGTCGGAGTATGGATGGCCCTCGGCGCATGGCTGGGACGAGAGCAAACCGCGCGAGCCCAAGCTGTCGATGGCAAGAATGATGCGACAGTGCAACACAACTTGAAGCACGCCCTCACCCCCAGCCCCTCTTCCGCAGGGAGAGGGGAGCAGGATTTAGACGAGTAGAGCAGGACTTATCCCAGCGCACCCCCCGCGCGCAATCTGGCTCCCTTCTCCCGAGGGAGAAGGGCGAGGGATGAGGGCGAACGCTCGCTCCGACGCTGCCTATTGAACGTTGAGCATTCGTCCCCCGAACAACTAGAATGAGCAGCCCACAGATTGAAGAGACATCCATCCAACAACCAGGTCGGGCATATGCAATTCGGCGTGAAGGATATCTGGTTTCGTTCGGAGTTGCCGCTAGATGAAATTGCTCAGCGGCTTGGCTTGCAGGATGTGATCGAAGACGGCGAAGACTACTGGAATTGGATCATCGGACGATTGGGTGACGTGAAGCTTGACGTCACGCGAACCCACATTGAGCCGCCTGAACTCGTTGAGACGCGCATTTTCGCGATCGGTCATGAGGAAATGCCGGAATTATTAGTCGCCGACTTAGCGCGACGCGTGCGATCATTCGTCCCAGGAGACATATATTGCGGCAAATGGTGGTTTCTGGCTGGCAACGAGATCGAAATGGAGATATTTCAAACATTCGCGCCGCCGGATAATAGCGTTGAACTGTAACAACTCCGTGGCGCCGGCGGACCGAGTAGGTGAAATGACTCGTTAGACGCCAAGGAAACATCATGACCGTCAAACGCATGGACAACGTCGGCATCGTCGTCGCCGACCTCGACGCCGCCATCGAGTTCTTCATCGAGCTCGGCCTCGAACTCGAAGGCCGCGCTCCCGTCGCCGGCGAATGGGCCGATCGCATCACCGGCCTGCCCGACATGCGCGTCGAGATCGCCATGCTGCGGACGCCCGACGGGCACAGCCGGCTCGAACTCTCCCGCTTCGACGCCCCGCCGGTCGTCGCCGACCACCGCACCGCTCCCGTGAACGCGCTCGGCTACCTCCGCGTCATGTTCGCCGTGGACGACCTCGACGACACGCTCGCCCGACTCGGCAAGCTGGGCGCGACTATCGTCGTAGAAGTCGTCCAGTACGCGGACATGTACTGGCTCTGCTACATCCGGGGTCCCGAAGGAATTCTCATCGGACTCGCCCAACAGATCGGGCAAGAATCTTCCCGAGCGAATCCCGTCTGATCGAGCGCCAACTCGCTTGGAATAGCGCGCCGCGCCGGGTGAACCGCGGCCGTCATCCTGAGCGAAGCGAAGGCTCTAGCGTCCCGCGAGTCGCCAGATTTTTCGCTGAGTCTACCCTGACGGGACGGAAGGGCTCGGAATGACAAGTAGCGGCCCCTTCACGGAAACAACTTCGGGTCGAGTCGATGGAGCATCGTCCGGATGGCGGCGGCGACCGAACGGGTGGCTTCCTCTCCGACGGCCGCGATTTCCCGAGTGCGACCAAACGCCGAAAGTTCGAAGGGCGTGACGTCTGGTTCAATGACGAAATCGGCTGGTTGTACCCCGTAGGCGTTGACGCTGTGGCTTTGCACCAGGTAGCTGCGCAGCAGCGTCTGGATCGTCGATGCTCGATGCATGCGAGCCGCCGGCGTATCGGGTTGGTTTTGTGCGAACCGTCGTTCCATTTTGGCGGTGACGCTCACCGCGATCACGAAATTGCATCCTTTGGCGACCAAGACGTTCGCGGGGACGTTGTTGATCAGCCCGCCGTCGACAAGCGCTTCGCCGTCGCGATGGATGGGCGTCGACAACAGCGGAAGGTTAATGCTCTCGACGATGCCCTGAACGGCGTCGCCCGTGCTGCGCGTCACCTCGGCGCCGCCAATCAGATCAACGGTGATCGTGTTCATAGGAAGATGGAGCTGTTCCAAGCGAGCGCTCCCCAAATATTTCCGCAACATGGGGTCGAACTTCCCGCGGCGATACTTGTACAGCAAGTCCCATTGCTCGCCCCGGGGAAGAGAACGAAACAACAGGGACGGGCGGAGTTCCGCGACGAAGCGATCCGTCAAGAAGCCGGCGTCGATTCCGGACGAATACAACGTTCCCGTCATGGCGCCCGCGCTCGTGCCGGCAATCATATCGACGGTAACGCCGCACGCCGCAAGGGCCGGCAACACGCCCAGATGGGCCATGCCGCGAGCCGCTCCGCCGCCGAGCGCCACCCCAATCTGAACGCCTCGCACGAGATGCGTTAGCCGCTCCAGGCCAGCGGAAGCCAGCGGACCTTGATTTGTTTTCGGAGGCTCCAAACAGACTTTCACGTCGCCGATCGTCAGGCTCCGCAATTCGGCGGCAACCGGGGCCAACTCCCCGGCGGGGAGCAGCCAGACCAGGCGCACTTTGTCCCGCAGCGAGGATGCGCGGGCCAGCAAACGTTGCAGCGGCTCGACGGACGCTTGCCAGTTGGCCGGCGTCACGCACCAGAAAATCTCTTCGCACGCATCGGTCGCTCGCGAAGCCAACTCGCGATCGAGCTCCATATCGACGTCGAAGACGATGCGCCCCCCTTGCAGCCAATCGCTCGCTTGACGCCGAATCTCTTCAAGGCTCAACAACGTTTCCCCTTCGAGGAGATGCCGTTCAACGACGCCGGGTAAGTTCAAGCGGCGATCGGCAAACGCGCGGGGGGACTCGTCAAGCTGCACGAGCCGCTCCAACAGCCTGCGGCTGACCTCGCGCGTGCGGTCATCCCGATGGAAGAACGCCATGATTCGCGGCGGTGCGGGCGTCTTGTCGTTCAAGATCGCTTGCTTGGCCGACTCGGCGATCAGACGGGCGTAGTTCGCGCGAAACGTCTCATGCCGCCGAGAGAATTCCAAACCGCGAGCGTACTCCACACGCAACAGCGTCGAGGGATCTTCCGCCGTGCACCGGAAGGGTTGCGGTTCGGCCAGCGCCGCCGCCAGCCCGCCGACCTGCCCCCCCCGCGTCTGAAAACGCTGCACCACGACGCGCCCCTGCACGTCCAAGATTTCAAGCCTCAGTCGGCCATGCACCACCAAGTTGATCGAGGTGATCGGCTCCTGGGGACGAAACACCGCCGCGCCCGCCTCGAATCGCACGATCTCTGCAGCGTCTGCAAGCTCGCGGATCGCTTCGTCGCTGAGGCCTGCGCAACAGGGATGCAGTTTCAGGTATTGGAATTTTTCATCAGCCGGCGTCATGAATGTTCAACTTTCTCGGCGGTCGGCGCCGTCGCATTAGCCAGTGAGTAGCCGGGCAACCTCTCGCGGAGAAAATCGCCAAATCCGTCACGCGGAGCTTCGTTGGCGATTTCGTTAATCCAACTGAGCCTCTTCAAGTCGGCGAACGGCAGCCCCTGGTCGAGGAGGCCACGATCATACAGCAGTCTGTCGAGAGAGCCATTGAACAACACTCGCCAATCCCAGCGCATGTGCCCGCGCCCTTGGGCATAAATGCTCGTCGTACAGTTGGTCGTTAGCCCGTGATACCAGCGCGGCTCATTCGCCAACGCGTTGACGCTCGTCGCGTATTCTAGAAACAACTGCCGGCTCGCGATGTCGTCGACTCGCAGGCGGTACAGGTAAAGATCATGCCCCGACAGAAACTTCGTGCGGCGCAGGATGGCGTCGCGCTCGTCGCTGACGACGTACATCAGCTCCTGCTGCCGGTAGAGACTGCGCACAAAGCTAAACGGCTGACCTTCGCGATAGCGGACTTCGATCGAAATGCAAATTCTGCCCTCCGTCCCAAAGTCGAACACGAACATGGGGTGACTCATCAATGAAGAACCCCAGGTTAAGATCAAGACGTCAACGCCTTCCAGCTTCGAGAGATAACAGGTTCGCGTCTCAAAGCGCGGCGAACCGTCGCCAAGCGCGCGATAATCTGAACTGCGCAAGCCGTCGAACGTGAGCGTGTCGCCGTTGAGGCAAATGCGAGCCGTCTGTGAAAAATAGGGATCCCACCGACGAGTCTGCGACGGGCGTAGAGTTCGCCACCAAAGAAAGATTGCCGCCCAAACGACCACGAGCAAGCAAAACGGCTCCCACATAGGGCGCCATCGTGCGAAGGCGACCAGCCACGCCACGGTCCAGGCGATGGCGGCGAGCCTCCCGTTGACCTTGCCGTGGAACAAGTCGTAGTAAATGGCGCCCGCCGTCCATGAGACGATCGCTACGCTTGCCAGAATGAGCGCGCAAGCAAGCAGCGTAGTGGCCATCACATGTACCGCATGCCGATGAGGTCAGGTCGAGACCGGAGGCGTTGACGAGAAGAAATGCCGGCCGTCGCTGCACCTGAACAACCACGGGCGTAATCCTAATTTAGGCGAGGCGAAACAGCGATGCAAACTTCTCTTGTCGTCGCATCCGTGTTTAGCTTCTAGAAGAATTCGCTGCCAACTGGCTCGGCGGCCTCGTCGTCACGCTCGCTTGCCTTCGTGACGAAGTCGCATGCGGGTCTAGCGTAATCGCTTCCTCCCGACGGCTTTCCCGCCGCAAAAAAATCCGCCAACTTTACTACAGAAATTGGCCACCTAACTCGCTAGGCTCATAGATCAGTAGGCGCACTCCGCGTGCCGTGGCAGACGATCGGCGATGCCAGTTGAGAGTTCGCGACGGCACACGGAGCGCGCCTGCTACAACCTGCTCTTTGAAATCTCAAACGAAAAGCACAGCCGCTCAAGGAGCCGGCGCAGGACCCTTTTTCGCGCTGCCAGCGTCCTCGCAAATCGTCTGTTCGACTGCCACGGATAGACGCATTGATCGAGATGGCCAACAAAAAGCAACTGCTGCACATGGCACACACGGCAGACATGGCCGACTCGAAAAAAGCAGGCGTTTTTCGTCATTTTGACGATTCGCGACAGCTTGCGGCCATGTCCAGAGACGTTTTGCATCGCGCCGCATTTCGTCGGCTCCCACGGCGGTCGTGGACGCATTCCGCCGCGCCCAGAGTAAAACAGGCTGGATCATTTCCATGCCGGTTCGCGGATTTCATTAACTTCGATGCAATCCCTACGACCGTCTTAGCCGATACACAGCAATGACGCTCCATTTTCGGCGCGTCGGGGACGGCCGAAACGCCGCTCGCCCAGGCTCCATTCTCATTGCGTGCGGACCGCTTAGCGACAGGGCCGCCTCGATTTCGTGAGGGAACGATGCAACTGAAAATCTACGTCCCCCGGACGATTGAAATTCCGACGGAGTATCTTCCCGCTCTCGCCAAACGTGCCCTCGACGCCATGGGCGAAGCGGGCGTTGACGCCCAAGCCACCCGCGGCGCCTTGGTTCGCCAGGCGGTCATGGACGGCTTGCTACGGGAACTCGACGTGCTGCGGCTCGACGAAACGACGGTCGACCTCTACTGCGATCCGCAGGGCGAGGCGCCGCTGGAGATCGACAACCGCTCGCTCACGATGACGGAGCTCATCGACTCGCTCAGCGCCCCGAAGGCCACGACCGGCGCCAAGCGGCCCGACGTCGCAGACCGTCTCCGCGGCAAGGAAGAGCGGATCATTCCAATTCGCCGCGCGGGCTGAGAGCGTTTTGTTTGCAGCCCCTGGCTCCGCCAGGGGGTAGCACTACGCGGGACAACGCCTACCGGCATGGCAACCGACCCCCTGGCGGAGCCAGGGGCTGAAGTTGCTACAGCGAAGTGTGATGCGCTCTAACAGCGTCGTGATGGGGCAAGCCGCACTTTAGTCGCGCTGCGCGACGCCGTGTCGAGCAATTACCCCTTGGCAAGGTCCGGTTTTAGCGAATCTACCGGGCGATTGCATTTTCCGGCGGGCGCCGGCGCCCTGCGGCCGATGATCGTAGAAACGAACGCTCCGTTTGTGACGGAGACTCGCTTCCTGCGGAATCGCGCGACAGCATGGGTAGTAGCCGACATATGGCAGGCCGCAAGGACATCGGACAGGCTGGCGCTTCCGGCGACGGGGAAACTCTGTCGCTGCAGGTCGTGCGCCCCTGCCCGCTCTGCAACGAACTGATGGAGTTCGACCCGCAGTCGAGCCCCCAGGTCGTCGTCTGCGACGCCTGCGGCCTGGCCTGCACGATCGACCTCCCGCCGCAGCGGCCGGAAGTGCTGGAGTTGGAAGTTCTCCCCGAAGCGCCGGCGGCCGCCGAAGATGGCGACGGCGTCGTCCAGTGGCTCGAGCGCTCGCCCGGCCCGATTCTGCCCAATCCCGACTTCGCCGCGAAGCAAGCCGCAGCGCGCCGTCGCCAACTCGCCCTGGCAGGCGGGGTCGCCGGCTCCGCCGCGCTGGCGATCGCGTTGCTCTCGGGCTACTTCGGCTACCACCAAGCCAGCGACGAGTTGGCGATCCAGCAACAAACGGCCGAATCGCGCGAGCACGAAACGACGCAGCGTTTGAGCGAGATCCAACTGCGGCTCGAACGCGAACGCGAGGCGGCCGACCATCAACGGGCGAGCGCCGAACGCAATGTCCGCACCGTGACCGCCAAGTACCTCGCCGCCCAGTCGCAGGAACTTGCGGCGGTTGAACCGTGGCGGAGCGTGACCGTTTCGGCTGATGCGATTCGCTCGACGCTCGACGCCGACGGCATCGTCGTCCCGGAAGCTCACCAAAGCCTGCGCGACGCCTTGCTCCGTTGCTCGGCGTCGCACGACATTGACGCGATCGAACTTCGCGGGCATGCCGGCCCGATTACCACGCTCGCCGTCAGTCCCGATGGCCGTTGGCTCGCCACCGGCAGTGCTGATCGGACGGCGCGACTCTGGGACCTGAAGGCCGATCATTCGCAGCGGACTTCGGTCGCGCTCAACGTCCATCAGAAACCGGTCACGAGCGTCCTGTTCAGCGGCGACGGCAGTTCGCTAATTACAGGCAGCCGCGATGCGACCGCCTGCATCTGGCAACTCGGCAGCGGCCAGCCGGCTGAGATTCCGATCATCCTTCCCGGCAAAGGCCAGCCGATCTCGCAGATGGCGATGAGCGCCGACGGTCACTGGCTCGCCGCCGTCTCGACCGAAGGAGGGGCCGAGTCGGGGTTAGGCCAACTCTGGAGCCTTGCCGCCGGCCCTGCCAATGCAGTCTCGATGCAACTCACGGGCCACGCCGGGCAGATCCAAGCGATGGCGATCAGCCCCGGCAACCGTTGGCTCGCCCTCTGCGTCGACGACGCCGTGAAGCTGTGGGATCTCACTGCTCGCGATCCGGCCGCCGCTTCGGTCGAACGCCAATGCCGTCACGGGCATGTCACGGCCACGATCTTCACTGACGACGGTAAGTGGTTAGTCACTTGTGGCGATGCTCGCGAACCGGCGGTTCGCCTTTGGAACCTGACGAACCATGACCCAAGCGATTCATTGTTATTGAGCGGGCTCGACGGTCCCGTGCGCGCGGCGACGGTGAGCGCCGACAGCCAGTACCTCGTCGCCGCCGGTAACGACCAACAGCTTCGCGTCTGGAAATTGAAGTCGATCCAAGCCGACTCCACGCCGCTGATCCTGACGGCGGGCGACGCCCAACTCACTCGCCTTGCAATGAGCGCCGCCGGCGACTGGCTCGCCGCGAGCGATGCCGCCGGCAAGATCTACCTGTGGCGCGTCACCGCGACTGGCGTGGAACCGCACCATGTTGTCCTCTCCGCGAGCGATAAGGCGATCAACGCGCTGGCGTTTACTGCCGACGGCCGTTGGCTCGCCGCCGCCGGCGACGACTGGATCGCCCGGCTTTGGAACCTCAACATCGGCGAGCTTACCGCCGAGGCCGACAAGCTCGCCTGGGTTCAGATTGAAGCCGCGACGCTTGCCGCTCGCCAGCCGACGCTGCCGGAGTCGCTTCTCCATCTGGTTCCCAGCGACTTGGCTGACTCAACGCTTCCCGGCGCCCTCTGGTCGGTCATCCGCGCGCAAGCCCCGCGGGTGCAGGCTGGCTGGAAGCACTGGTTGCTGGAACGGCTCACCCTTCCCGAGGAACCGCAGATCGCAACCGGTCCGCGGACCAACGAGGTCGGCGCCGCTACCTCGCCAGTTCTGGAAGAAGCGGAGATGCCGGCAGCCCCCGCGGTCACGGTCGAGAAGCCATCGCTGATGGTTGCGATGCCAGAGGCCGAGACGGCGCCAGTTCTGCCTACGGGGAACCACGAGTGGCCGGTGCGGTCGATTGTGAAGCGAGGCAATCCCACCGATGCCGAGCCGCGCACAGCGGCCAAGCCTGCGTCGACGTTGGAAATCCATACGCGGTAGTTCCAGTCACCCCGAGGTATTCCGAGGGGTCCGGTAGGTCGCGCGGACCCCTCGGAGTACTTCGGGGTGACTGGCTTCTGGCGCCTAGTTTCTGCATCTGCCGGAACTCAGCCGTCTCGACGCCCCGGCCCCAATCCTTAGAATAGGGGCGGTCATTCCTCCCGCCTTCCGGATCGAGCGTCCTCGACCCCCAAGGACGCCCCGCTTTGAGCCAGATTTCCCATTTCGACAACGCAGGCGCGAGCCGGATGGTGAACGTCGGCGCCAAGCCTGCCACCCGGCGGGTCGCCCGAGCTAGCGGCGTCGTCCGGATGCTCCCCGCCACGCTTGCCGCGATCTGCCAAGGCCCCGCCGCCAAAGGAGACGTCCGCGAGGTTGCTCGGCTTGCCGGCATCATGGCGGCCAAGCGTACGGCCGACTTAATCCCCCTTTGCCACCCGCTGGCACTCGATTCCGTCGAACTTCAGTTAACCCCATGCGGCGATGACGGTTTAAGGATTGAGTCCAGCGTGGAAATCACGGCGAAGACAGGGGTAGAAATGGAGGCCCTGACGGCGGTGACCGTCGCGGCTCTGACCGTGTACGATATGTGCAAAGCGATCGACCGCGGCATGGTGATCGAGCGAATCCAATTGGAAGCCAAGTCGGGGGGAGCAAGCGGCGATTTCTCCCGACCTACTGCTCCGGACGCCGGCGCCTGACCGGCCGGCTGGCCACAGAACCGCCAGCGACAGACGTAGGATACAGCAAGAGGAAAATGGATCGATGAGCCAGGTTCGCCACACCGACGCCGACGCACGCCAGGCCTTGAGCCGACTTTTTGCGCCGATAGCGTCCGACCTCGCGCTTGTCGACCGCCGGCTGCAGCAAGAGCTAAGGCACTCCGACTCGTTCATCGACGAGCTCGCTCAGCATTCGTTCCGCATCGGCGGCAAACGGCTCCGCCCTGCCCTGCTGCTGCTGGCGGCGCGGGCGATCGGCGAGGTGACGCACGAGCATCATACGCTCGCCGCGGTAGTCGAGATGGTTCACACGGCGACCCTAGTGCATGACGATGTCCTGGACGAGGCCGAAGTTCGCCGGCATCTCGATACCGTCAACGCCCGCTGGGACAACAACACGAGCGTCTTGCTGGGCGACTACTTGTTCTCGCACGCGTTCTACATGGCGAGTACGCTGGAGACGACGTTTGGCTGCCGGGCGATCGGCGAATCGACGAACACGGTCTGCGAAGGCGAGCTGCGTCAAACAAACAGCAGCGGCAACTTCTGGCTCAGCCGGGACGAGTATCTCGGCATCATCGACGCGAAGACTGCCGAATTGACCGCCTGCTGCTGTCGGCTCGGGGCTCACTACGCCGGGGCCGATGTGGCGACCGTCGAGCGGCTCACCAACTACGGCCGCAAGCTTGGCCTCGCGTTCCAGATCGTCGACGACCTGCTCGATCTCGAAGGCGAAGAGCAGTCGACCGGCAAATCGCTTGGCACCGACTTGGCCCATCGCAAGATGACGCTGCCGCTGATTTTGCTCCGCGATCAGGCGGGACAACCCGATGTGCAGCGATTGCAGGCCCTTTACGAGGAGTCCGACGCCACTCACAGCGGCATGTTGGTCGATTGGCTAGAAGAGTCGGGCGCGTTGGTGCAAGCTCGCCGCATGGCGGTGAGGTTTGCGGAAGAAGCAGCGGCAGAACTGGCGACGCTGCGTGATTCGGAAGCGAAGCGAATGCTTGCCGAGATTGCCCGGTTCGTGATTGCCCGGAATGCGTAAATAGCCCGACCATCCTGTTCGGAGCAAGTCTCCAAGCAATATCACTCCGCGACCGCACGAGAATACAACGGCCCAGGATGGGCCGGCTATCTATGCTCCCGCAGTGGCCATTTGCTCGGCGAGTGTTGCGGCGTCGACTTCGCCTTCAATATCGACGAACCGGCACTCTGATAGACTGCGGAACCACACCCCCTGCCGCTTCGCAAACTGCCGCGTCCGCGTCTTGATCCGCTCAAGCACCGACGCTCGGTCGCGCTCGCCGGCGAGGAACTCGATCACTTCGCGATAGCCGACCGCCTGGCTTGCCGTGCGGCCGAGTTGTCGGCCATTCGCGGTCAACTGCTCCACCTCTTCGATCAGGCCCCGTTCAACCATCTCCTCGACTCGCTCATTGATCCGGGCGTTCTGCTCTTCCTTCGGCCGCCGGAGCACGAAGACCCGGCACTCATCAGCCCGCCGTGCATCGTCAAATTCCATCTGCTGATGGCTGATCGGCTGGCCGGTGGCTCGATAGACTTCGAGCGCCCGAATCAACCGCCGCGTATCGCGGAAATGAATCGCCGAGGCTGCCACCGGATCGATCTGCTCTAGCCGCGCATGAAGCGCTTCGTTCCCCACTTCGGCGACTTCACGTTCGATCTCTTGCCGCAACTCCCAATTCGCCGGCGGGCCTTCGAACAAGCCTCGCAGCAGCGCCTTGAGGTAGAGCGGCGTTCCTCCCACGAACAAAGCTTCTCGCCCTCGCCCGCGGATCTTGGCGATCTTCGCGTGGGCCATATCCACGTACTGGGCGACGCTGTAGTCTTCGCTCGGCTCGACGATGTCGATCAGATGGTGCGGAACGGCCGCCTGTTGCTCCGGCGTCGGCTTGGCGGTGCCGATGTCCATGCCGCGGTAAATCGCCATCGAATCGAGCGAAATGATCTCGGCGCCGAGTCGCTCGGCCAGGGCCAGGGCGATGCGGGACTTCCCAGTGGCAGTGACGCCGGTCAAAAACCAACAATCGAGGGCGGGTAGCTCGCTAGGCACGGCGGTTGCTTCGCCCCGGGAGGCGGCTTAAACTACGGGATTACTGAACATTCGTGGCCCTCCATTGTGAGGTCTGCGCGTCCCGCTGGGAAGACGCCGCACGCATCTCCCGCTGCCATGCGACCGCTCGATCAACTCGAAGAAACTATCCGCCAGCGGCAACTCGCCGGCGAGGCCGACAAGTCGTACACCGCCAAACTGCTCGCCGGCGGCGTCGCTAAGATCGGCCCGAAAGTCACCGAAGAAGCGGCCGAAGTGATCGAAGCGGCTGCCGAGCCGGACGAAGCGGGTCGCGAACACACGATCCGCGAAGCGGCCGACGTGATCTACCACCTGATGGTGCTGCTGGCAGTGCGGGGCGTGAAATTCGACGAAGTCGAAGCCGAACTTGCCCGCCGCTTCGGCATGTCTGGATTGGAAGAGAAGGCCTCGCGCGGGCCATCGAACCCATAGCGATGAGAATACCTCACCACAACGACACAACGGACACGACGAAAAACCGATCTATTTCAGAAACCAGGGCCAAAGATTTCTCACCAAAGGAATTCCCACTCCCTGCAGTTCCGTCGTGCTCGTTGTGTCGTCGTGGTTCAAATCAATAAGTAGCAATCGAAAATGGCAGAAAACCTCCGCATCGGCATTCCCAGCAAGGGTCGTCTCTCCGAGATCTCGACCGAGCTATTGGCCGACGCCGGCCTCAGCTTTCGGCGGCAGGAGCGGAGCCTCTTCGCGCGGGTTCGCGATATGCCGATCGACGTCACGTTCCTGCGAACGGACGACATCCCCGTGCTGTGCGCTGAAGGGGCGATCGACCTTGGCATCACGGGCAGCGATCTGGTGAACGAAAGCGGCGCCGTCGTTTCGACGCGGCTAAAGCTCGGAGTCGGCAAGTGCCGTCTCGCCCTCTGCGTTCCCGACGACAGCGGGGTGAAGCGCCCGGCCGATCTCGACGGCAAGCGCGTCGCTACCAGCTTTCCGCAAATCACCAACGGCTTTCTCGCCGGTCACAAGGCGGTGCCGCACATCGTCAACCTTTCCGGTTCAGTCGAAGTGATGATCGCCCTCGGCGTGGCCGATGCGATCGTCGACCTCGTCGAAACGGGGAGCACGCTCGCCGCGAATCGGCTCCATGTGCTCGCTGAACTTGGCAGCTACGAAACGGTGCTCGTGCAAAACCCAGCCACGCCGCACGGGCACATCGCCGACCGCGTCGCGCGACGGCTGGAAGGCGTGGTCATCGCCCGCGCCTGGTCGCTGCTGGAGTACAACATTCCTGAGGCGAAGCTCGCCGAAGCGGAGCAGATCACCCCCGGCTTTAACTCGCCGACGATCAATCGCCTGGAGCAAGCGGGGTGGTTCGCGGTCAGGGCCATGGTGAAGCGGGGCGAGGTGATTGACATCATGGAGCGGCTGGAACAGCTCGGGGCGACGGCGATCCTGGAAACCGCCATCAGCAACTGCCGACTGTAGACGGCTTGGGCCCGTCATTCTGAGCGGAGCGAAGAATCTGGAAGCTCGTTTGTGATGCCAGATCCTTCGCTCCGCTCAGGATGACGAATGCATAGCGTTGCTAGCATGCAGCCTCTCTCTTGCCGCCACGCGCCCCTGCTCGCTAGACTCCGCCGCTTCTCTCGTCGCGGCCTCTTCCCACTCGGCGCCGATGCCTCTCGCTCGACTACTGCTGACATGCGCGCTGCTCGCCGTCGCCGGTTGCTCGGGCGCGACGAAGATGCTCGCGCCGTCGAATTACCGCAATTGGGAAGCTGATCAGGCTGTGCTCCCCTACGTCGAGTTCCGCGGCAATCAGTTCGTCGCACACAACGTCCGCTACTGTCGCTATCTCGACCAGGACTCGTACGTCGTCGAACATGAAGACCGCACCTACGACATGAGCCAGCTCCGCGGCGTCGACTTCTTCATGGTCCCGTTCGACAACATGCCGCGGCTCGCCCACACGATGCTGAGCTTCGAGTTCGCCCCGCCCGACGGGCCGCCCCAGTATTTGGCGGTCAGCATTGAAACCCGCAAGGAGCAGGGCGAGGAGTATGCTGCGTGGAAGGGAAGCGCTCGCCAGTTCGAGCTGATGTACGTACTCGCCGACGAGCGCGATGTCGTCCAAGTTCGCACGAACATGCGCGGCGAGAACGTCTACCGCTACTGCACAACGGCGACGCCCGAACAGACGCGAATGCTGCTGGTCGACGTGTTGGCGCGCACCAATCAACTCGCCAGCCGGCCGGAATTCTATGACACGCTCACCAACATCTGCACGACGAACCTGGTCGACCACATCAACCGCATCCAGCCGGAGCGGGTGAAATACGACTACCGCGTGCTGTTGCCGGGGTACTCCGATCAACTCGCGTTCGACGAAGGGCTGATCCAGAGCGCTGGCACGTTCGACGAGACGAAAGCGCGGGCCTACGTCAATCCGAAGGCGTTGGCGGCGGCGAATCGGGCTGATTTTTCTGAAGTGATTCGCCGCTAGTCAACGATCTCGCCGTTACTCGCCAATGATCTTCACCAAGATCCGCTTCTTCCGCCGTCCGTCGAACTCGTAGTAGAAGATGTGCTCCCACGGCCCGAGGTGGAGCTTGCCGGCGGTGATGGCGACGACCACCTCGCGCCCCATAATCTGCCGCTTGTGGTGCGCATCGGCGTTATCCTCGCCGGAGCGATTATGGTGATAACGCTCCGGCGAGGGATCGAACGGCACGAGTTCCTCCAGCCACTTGTCGTAGTCGCGATGGAGTCCTGGCTCGTTGTCGTTGATGAAGACCGATGCGGTAATGTGCATCGCGTTAGCACGATGACGGTGAACTTGTGGGACGAAAACCACAAGGCTAGGACGGTTGTTCATAAGGATGAGGGCGACTTATCTAGGGGCTTTTGGAGTTATCAGCATCGTGCGGTCTGGAAACTACTCAGGAGGTGAATTGATTTTCCCAGAGTACCGGGTTGCCGTCCATTTACATACCGGCGATGTGTTGTTGTGCGACGTTCACGAGTGGCATTGTAATAACGCCATCACTCCGATGTCGCCGGGTTGGGAACGGCTCGCAACAATCAGTTACTTCCGCACCAAGATTCGGAACTGTCCGAAGTAAGTGATAGAATAGACCCATGCGACGACTCAAAGAATTTGTCGAACGCTCAAAGGTCGCCCGTGGCCTCATCACGGTCGCGAACGTGGTGCTACCGCCCGTATTGCTCGTCTTAATTGCGTACTGGGGATACAGCTATGTGGAGGTGGTCTATGTAAGGGGCAATATTGGGCATTATTACTTGTCCGCTAAATCAGGCGTCGGCCAGCTGAGCTTGACGGTTTACGACAAACGTTACCCCGAAGCCCCATTCGCACCCGAACCCGTATTAGACGGTTGGCATGCCGGGGTCGCTCCGTTGCATCCGGGCGTTGCTCAGGCCATTGAACGTGATAACGGACTATTTGAATCTGACATAGGGCGTAGGCGGTCGCGGCCCATTTTTATACGGATGCCGATGTCGTCTATAGTTGTGCCCGTGCTCTTGCTGTTCGCGGGCGTGAGATCGGTCTCTTCCAGATTTACAGTTCGCTCACTGCTAGCCCTGCTCACGTTCTCGGCATTACTGTTCGGGACAATCGCTTCTATTTCAAGGTGAGTGCGGCATTGGTTGCAGCTGGTAAAGCATAGAGTAGCTGCCCTTATCTATGCCCCTCGCTCTCCCTGCCCTACCTCTTGTTTTCAACCCTTCCCTAGCCTCTACCCCTCTCTAGGGGGACACGTCGTACGTAGACGACCATTTACGTAGGTAGTGGATGGGGATATACTCTTAATAGAGTGAGTTATCTGGGTGATAGGCGGTGGTTATCGGGTAGATAGGTAATGGTGGCCCGCGAGCGAGGAATGAACCACACCAACCTCTGTCGTACGCTCAGGGAGAAGTGTGGAAGCGATTGGGGTATTCAGTTCGATTCGGACGAACTCAACATTCACGAGTTTGTGCCGATTGAGATTCCTTCGCTACTCGCCCCCGAGCTGTTGGCGGCCGTCCAGCACCAACTTACGGCCAAACGAACGTATATGCACGGAGCCCCGCAGAAGTATTTTTATCAGCTAACGGGAAGAGTGTTCTGCGCGCATTGCGGATACGGCCTTTTCGGCCAGACCAACAAAAACGAGCTTCGCTACTACAAGCACGCCAACGCAACCCGGGCTCGCGAGTGTCCTCTCAATCCACGGCCTTGGATTCGGTGTGAGCGTTTGGAAGGGGCCGTCGTCGGTAAGCTGTTTGAAACCTTCGGAAACCCGGCCGCGATTGAACGGGCTATGAGGGAGGCCATTCCCGATTGCGACCAACTCATCAAGCGTCGTCGTTTGCTAGAGACCGAGCTGGAGAAAATCGCTCGGGGCCGAGACCGGTTGTTGGACCTTGTTTTGAAGGAGGCTATCACCAGCGAGCAGGCTGAGGCGAAGCTAGATCAGGTGAAGCCTCGGGAAGCCGAACTGCGGGCCGAGCTAGGAAAGGTCCTTGCCGCCCTAGGCTCTGCCGTAGACACCTCGCAGCTTGAACGGGTTGCGTATACGGTCTTCAAGGAAGCCGGAGCAATCGTCATCGAGGACGCAGAGGGCAACCACTATGCCGGCGGAAACGACGTGGCTAGTTGGCTCGCTATGACGGACGACGAACGCCTGAAGCTGACCGAATACGCCTTTGCTTCGCCCTGTGCGGACGGCTCCCCGGCCGGCGTGTATCTGACGTAGACCGGGGGAGGTATGAACCGGGCGAAAACCTTCACGTACGAGCTCAGGGGACGGCTCGTTGAGAGCGTAGGAGGAGCGCGGCGTGCTTCGTGTTGACCAGCGCGAGTCCCTCCTGGACGCCGCTTGCATTCACCAAGCGTTCGACTTCGTCGTGAATTGACACGATCGCCCGCCGCTGCGGAACGTTCATCCAGAGTTCGCGGGTCAATGACTTCAACCAGTTCTCCTACTTCGGCTTCATCGGCCGCGTACGGCATTCGCCTTGCTCGTTGAACTCGACCAACGATTTCGTGCCGTCGGGTTCGTCGACCACGACCAACTCGTCGCATTTCACCGCTCGCTGATAGTCCTTGAGCAGCGTCGTCGCCTCGTCGCTGTGATCCGACTTGAGCTTTTCAAACGTTTCTCTAGAAATTTCGTGTGCCATGATCAGCCTCCTGATGCGAACAATTGGCTCCCTACTTTTTTTATTCTACGTTTGCATAGGCTCTCAGTTAAGGAGTTCAGGACTTCGCGGCCGAATCGGGGCGTTAAAAACTCGAAAGTTTACTGACGCTTGCTCGACTTCTTGGCGGTCGGAAAATCCTCGGGAACGTCGATCGTCACCTCGCCCGTCGCGGCCCACTCGGTTCCGCGCAGCAGCGTGGTGATGAAGCCAACGCAGTCCATCGAGTAGTCGGCGTGGCCCATCGTCGTGTGGAAAACGCGGCCTTTGCCGAAGTCGAGGACCATGAGGCTCGGCTCGTCGCGACCGGTGCCGCCTGTTTTCGGATCGGAGTAAGCGGTGGCGAGGATCGTCATGTTCGTCGCCGGACCGCGGAGCGTGTCGTAGAGCTCGTCCTGCGCGTGGAGCCAGCGCTCGGGGATATCCTTCATGATTGGGTGCTCGGCGTTGCGGGTGCGGACGATAAACTCATGCTGTTGACCATGCCCGCCGCAACGGCCGGGCGAATCGTCGCGAACTAGTTTGTCGTCCTTGTAATAGACATAGGGTCCTGACTTCTCATCCCGGCCGAACCAACCGCCTAGGCCGATTGCTTCGTTGTACTCCGGCCACGTCGCAAACGCGTTGTCCGCGGCGTGGACGCTGACAAAGCCGCCGCCGTTATTGAGGTACTCGACGAAATCGGCCTCGGTTTCCTTTGGCCAGCGATCGCCGTTGTAGTTGCTCACGACGACGTCGTAATCGGCGAACTTGGGGCGGAACGACTTCATGTCATCGCCCGATTTGGGCGTCGTGGCGACGTCGGCGACGAAGCGGCCCGACTTCTGGAGCATCTGGTCGAGCAGCGGCGTGGTCTTCTGCCACTCGTGGTTGTTTTGACCGTCGATAATTAGGACCTTAAGTTTCTCAGCGGCGTCAACCGACGAACTTGTCGCCAAGAGAGCCGAGACGCCGAGGAGGCCGATTGCTGCCGCAATGAAGAATCGAAACCGAGACATCAAACGCTCCACGTTGCTATTTGAATTGATTAGAAAACCTCAGTAACGGCTGATTCTAGCCGATTGAACGAGGGGGGTGTAGCATTTCCAATCACCATTGGCCAAGCCACGGCTCTATGCCTACAATATGCCAAGCCTACAATAAGCCGATGAACGCGGCGTTTGTCCGCTAACTCGCTCCCTCCTTTCCCGCCCATCGCGCCACCGGATTTGGGCTGACGGCGCCTCTCGAATGCAACACTCCAAGCTGCGACAGCAGATCGCTTGGGAAGCCGCACGCCTCATGTACGAGCGGCAAGAATCTGAATACTTTCGCGCCAAACGGAAGGCCGCCGAACGCCTCGGCCACGGTTGGACGAAGCCGGCCGACTTGCCGTCGAACGCCGAAATCCGCGAGCAGGTGCAAATGCTCGCCCGGGTGCATGAAGGCGCCTCGCGAACCGACAAGCTCCGTGCGATGCGGCTTGCGGCCCTCGCGATGATGGAACGGCTCGAACGCTTCCGGCCGCGGCTGATTGGCAGCGTCCTCACAGGGCATGTGCGGCAAGGTTCCGACGTCGACATCCATCTCTTCGCCGATTCCGTCGAAGGGGTCGGGCACATCCTGGAACAGCATGGCCTGCCATTCGCCGTCGAGCGGAAGCTGGTGCGCAAGCATGGCGAATCGCGAACCTACACGCATATTCACGTCGAGTCGGAGTTTACGTTTGAGCTAACGATTTACTCGTCGAAGGAAGCGCACTACGTCTTCAAAAGCTCGATTACCGGCAAGCCGATCGAACGGGCGACCGCCGCGGAATTGCGGCAATTCTTGGCCGAGGAGTATCCCGATCTCGACGTGGAGGATGCGCTCGTCGAGGCGCGCGAGCAGGTCGATCGGTTTCAAGTCTACCAATCGCTGCTGCTCCCGCTCGAAAACGTCAAGCAAAACTTGAAGTACCATCCCGAAGGGGACGCGCTCTATCACAGCTTGCAGGTGTTCGATCGGGCGCGCGACGAGTTGCCGTACGACGAGGACTTCCTGCTGGCGGCGCTGCTGCACGACGTGGGGAAGGGAATCGATCCGTACGACCACGTCGCCTCGGGGCTCGAAGCGCTGGAAGAGGTCATCTCCGAGCGGACGCGCTGGTTGATTGAGCACCATATGCTGGCCCATGAGATCGCGGACCAGACGATTGGGCATCGTGCTCATCGTCGGCTTCGCGAGAGCGAGCATTACGACCACTTGGTGCTGCTGGGGCAGTGCGATCGCGGCGGCCGCCGACCTGGGATCGTAGCGTCGGAGTTGGACGAAGCGCTTGATTATCTCCGCGAACTCGATCGGATGTGCAACTAGGGGGTTGACCTTAATTACCGCGATACTCGCTGTAAATCTTCGCTAACTCTTCCGGCGTCCGTTCGCCGCTGTAAAACAGCACGCGATAGTGCAGCTTCAGTTGCTCGCCCTTGACCAGCTTCACTTCACCTTGCTTCGTATCTCCGGGCGGGAAGTCGCTCTCGCCGAAGGGATTGGCGGCGAACAAGCCGTAGGTCCGCACATGCCAGCGCGTTGGGTGACGGAAGCTATCAGGCATGTCGAAGACGACAATTCCCGCCGGCTTGCCGTCGACCGTGCCGTGATAGTCGACCCACTCGGCCGCGGCGCCCCACGCGGCGTCGTCCTGCTTGCCGTTGCTGTTGCGAATGACTCCGCCCCGTTTGGCGTCGACGTCCATTTCACCTGGAACGCGAATGCCGAACGAACCCTCTTTCGTATCGCCGAAGACAAGTTCGCCTTCGCTGGCGGTGACGACGACGGTGAAATCAATCCAGCGTCCGTTTTCGTCAGCGCCGAACTTGATCGTCCGCTCGTCCTCGCACACCTTCTTGCCGTTGTGAAACCAGTCGTTCACGGCGACGATTTCGGCGACGCCGTCGGTTGACTCCGTCTTGCGAAACTCGCGGTGTTTGATTTGATTGTCGTCTTCCTTATCCGGCTCCATCCAGAAGTCGAGGCCATTGACCGATCCATGGTTGAACCAGAGCGAGCGATGGTGGGGATGGTCGTCCCTCTCGCCCGGCAGCTTCTCGCCAAGCGGGTATTGCCGCGTCATCGCCTGGCCGTCGGGGCCGATGATCGGCCAGATCACGGGCTGGTGGCCGCTATTCAGCCGGTACGACGCGAAGGGATCGCCATCGACGGTGACGGTCGCGCCGCCGTCGGTCGGCTTCACCTCCACCAGTTGACCGCGGACAGGCAGGGCGACGAGGCCGCAAAACGCGATCGCCGCCAAGACGCTTCGATGCGAGAAGTAGCGAGACATGTCGGTCCGACTCCAAGCTGCGGGTGAAAAGCCATCGGAGCGGCAACTGCCGCTGCCCTAAGCTTAACCATCCGCGAGCCGAAGTGCAGCCCGAATGGCGGCAATTACGCCATCGCCGCGCTACCGGCGAGCATCGACTCTTCGACCGCTTCAGGGCTTTCGACGAGTCCGACTTCCAGCACGACTCCACCCCACTCGCAAGTGAATGGGATCGCCAGCGTTTGCGTCACCGAGCCGAAGCTGATGACATGATTCTTGCCGGTAATCACGGTCGGCAAGGCGAGAGACATCTTCAAGTGTTCGAGGCCCGCCTTCGCGCGGCCGGCGACCATGTTGGTCAGCTCGCCGACTGCGTCGATGACGTCGCCGTCGATCGACTCGCACTTTTGGCTGAGTAAGATTTCCGTCGCCGAAAGGGCGACCGCGCGATCAAGGCTCAAGACCACCGTTCCTGAGGCTCGGCCCGACAGGCCGATAATGCCGCTGATGTCCATCGTCGGCTGCGCACCGTTGCCGATGGTCAGCTTGCCTCGCGTCAGCTCGCATTGCAGCATCGTGCTAAAAACATCCGCGGCGGCGGAGACGAACGGATTAATATACTCGGCTTTCAACGGTCTATCCTCACAGGCGCCGGCGGATTGCTGACGATCAGTAGTTCACTTTCTGTAACGCGACTTAGACGCAAACGAACTTATCGATCTTCTCCCGCAGCAAATCGTTCTCGAACGGCTTCGCGAGATAGTCGTTCACGCCGGCGGCAATCGCTTCCTTCACGCGGCTCATTTCGGCTTCGGTGGTGATCATGAAGATCGGCACCGTCGAACCAGTCGCGCGGATTTCCTTGACCACGTCGAGGCCGGTCTTGTTCGGCATGTTCCAGTCGGTCATCACCAGGTCGACGCTCGTCTCGCCGAACTTGGCGATCGCCTCGGCGCCGTCGCCGGCTTCGACGATGTCGGTGACGCCGCACGCATTGAGGGCGCGGATGATGATCTTACGCATGACGCCGGAATCGTCGGCAACAAGCACTTTCATGGCACGAATCTCGCTTCGGGAAAGTAGGTCAAACGGTAGTCAAAGGTAGCTCATCTTTTTCAACGACGGGCCGAGTTCGCGGATTCTCGTACGTCGCCGTTTCTCGCTCCCGAGACCGCCGCAATCAGTTCGCCGGCGATCCGCTCAAGCGGCACGACCCGCACAGCCCCTCCCGCGGCAATCGCTTCCTTCGGCATGCCGAAGACGACGCACGACTCCTCATCCTGAGCCACCGTGTAAGAACCGACTGACCGCATCGCCAGCATCCCCGCGGCGCCGTCTCGGCCCATCCCGGTCAAGATGGCGGCACTGGCATGGCGGCCCAGTTGATTTGCGCAGGAATGGAACAACACGTCGACCGAGGGCCGAAAGCCGTTCACCTGCGGCTGTTGGTTGAGCTTCACATAGTAAGCGGCGCCCTGGCGGACGACCTCCATGTGGTAGTCGCCCGGCGCCAACAGCACGGTGCCGCGGATAATGCGGTCGCCGTTCTCGGCTTCCTTTACCCGCATGCGGCAAAGGCCGTTAAGGCGTTGGGCGAACGCGCTGGTGAAGGCCTTCGGCATGTGTTGCACGACAACCGTGCCCGGCGTGTCTCCCGGCAATGCAGGAAGGACGCGGGCCAACGCTTCAGTGCCGCCCGTCGAGGCGCCGATGGCGATTACTTTATCGGTTGACTCGGCAAGAGATTTTGATGCTTCGATAATATGCG
>JBGSMO010000043.1:0-6515 GCA_041740115.1 Pirellulales bacterium | reverse complement strand
CCGGCCGATGCCGCGATGACTGGCAATGCTCCCGCGGCGCCGACTCCTCCCGCCGCCAGCGGCGCAACGACTCCCACGCCGGGCGACACGGCTGCCATCGACGCGGCCGCTGGACCTGTGCTGGTCGCTGACGCCTCCGGGGCGATGAAGCCCGAGGCTGATTCCCTGCCGGAAGGGAGCGATCCGTTTCCTCCTGTAGCTTCAGCGAGCGAAGCGAAGCCCGCCGAGGTGAAGCCGATCGGCGCCTATCTCGGCAACAACGACGTGTTGCTCCGCTTCGACGCCAAGCAAAACGTCTGGACCCGCGTCGCCCCGCGGACGCCCATCACCGCCGGCGAGACGCTGATGTCATTGCCGACGTTCCGGACGCATGTAGTGCTCGCCGACGCGAACGTCTACCTTAGCGGTGGCGCCGAAGTCGAAGTTCTCGCGCCCGGCGCCGGAGCGGGAACGGATGCGGCGGAATTTGGGTTGCGGATTCCGTATGGGCAAGTGGTGCTCAACTCGGGGCTCAACGGCAATCGAATCGAACTCTCGCTGGTCGATCAAGATCGGTCGGTGCAGCTTGGCCCGTCGTCGAGCCTCGCAGTCGAGGTGCGACGCATCTTCGTCCCGGGCCCGGCGACCAATCGCCAGCCGGCTCCAGTCGAGGCGTCGTGGTATCTCACGAGCGGATCGATCGAGTGGAACGGCGAAAAGGTTGAAGCCCCCGCCGCCTGGACGTCCGTCGACGGCGTCGACACGGCGCCCGTGGCGATCGAGAACCTGCCTGAATGGGTTGATAGCGAGCCGATCACGGCGACCGAGCGAAGCGCTCGCGACGCCGTGGCCGAAGTCCTCGTTCCCGGCGAGCCGGTGAACATTCGACTGCTGGAACTGAGCGATCGGACCGCTCGCGGTCGACGCACCGAGGATCGTGCGCTGGCCGCCCGCAGCGGCGCGTATGTTGGACTGTACGACGCCCTGGTCAACGCGCTGAACGACACGAACCAGCGTGCGTCGTGGCGGGCGCAGATCGACGAACTGCGGCAGGCGATCGCCCGCGACCCGTCGGCGGCGGACGGCATCGCCGAGGCGTTCGCGCTGGAGCGAGGGCAGGACGCAGCCGAAGACTTGATGGAGATGCTGTTCGGCTTCGACGCGGCCGCCGTCGGCACGACGCCCGACGAAGTAAAGGACGGCGCGCTCGTCCGCATCATCCGCTGGATGAATGACGACGACCTCACTTACCGCGTCCTCGCTTCGTACAACTGGGACGAGATCACCGGCAAGCGTCTCTTCGGCAACTATCGCCCCGAACAGAATGATGCGCAGCGCAAGCGTGCGTTGCGGCACCACTGGGATCGACTGGAGCAGGGCGAGTTGGCGATTGAGCCGAAGAAGCCTTGATGGCGACGAATTAAGGTAACCGCGAATCGCGCGAATCGACGCGAATAAAAAAACAGGATTCGTTGGAGCGGGCGGCAAGTTTTGAGTATTGACCGTTTCGTCTCGTCGTTGCCTGCCGTCTCCCAACTTATTCGCGAAGATTCGCGTGATTCGCGGTTCAGTATTTGCATTTACTTCGATTCGTTCTTCCCGTCGAGCTTCTTCAGCTTGATTGACCGATACTGGACTTTCATGTCCGGACCGGCGTGAACTTGCAGGGCGAGGAGGCCCTTCGCCTCGGCGTTTTTGGGATCTTCGTCGGTGACGTCGACGGCGACGTCGCCGTTGATCTTGTGGACAAGGCGGTTGCCGACGGCTTGCACCTCGATGGTGGTCCATTCCGAAAGATCGACCGGATCGAACTTGCCGTCGAGCGGCTTTACCTCTTTCTTGTCGTCGGCCTGTAGCGTGACCTTCTGCCCGCGCTCGGCGGCGATGCCGCGGCCCCCTTCGTCGTAGAGCATGCCGGTGTAGTTGGCGGCGGGGTGGATGTCGGCCTGGTAGCCGACGATCGAGAAGGGGCCGTTCTTCGGATTGGGCTGGGCGCGGTACTGGACGCCGGAGTTGTTGTCGCCTTCGAGGCGGAACTCCGCGATCAACTCGAAGTCGCCGACTTCGCCGCCGTCCCAGATGGCGAAAGTGTTCGCCTGGAGTTTATCTTCCTTCGCTTTCGGGGACTTGCCGGTGAGTAGGCCCTCCTCGACGGACCAGACCTTCTCATCGCCTTTCCAGCCGTCGAGGTTCTTGCCGTTGAAGAGCTCGACGAACTCCTCTTCGGCGTGGAGCGGCGCGGCGGCGATGATTATGGCGATGCAGAGAAGAGAGCGGATCATGGCGAGGTTCCTTCGAGTGTTTGGTCGTAGATTGTGTTCTGAGCGATTAAGAATTAAACACAGAAGACACAGAGAGCACAGAGGAATACAAGGCTTTCGTAAAAAACTAAGAGTACATGCTCTGTGGCCTCTGTGTTCTCTGTGTTGAAAAGTATTTGCATTGTTATTGATGAGCGAGAACTTTCCTCACATACGGCTCCAGCGCGTCGGCCAGGCGGATGAAGCCGACGTCGGTGGGGTGGACGCCGTCGACAGTTGTTTCGCCGCCGTCAGCGGCGAGGTCGCAGGCGGGGACGAGCGTGATCTGTTGGTCGCCGGCCGCGACTCGATCAGCGTGGATTTGGGTGAGCATCTCGTTCGCCTTCGTTACCTTCTCGCGCGTCGACGCGACGAAAGGGATCGTTGGGTAAAGAGGATTCTGGACGAGCAGGATCGGCGTCTGCGGATGTCGCTCGCGGAGGATCTCGATGAACTTGGGCATGCGCTCGGCGAGCATCTCGGGAGTGAGGTTCGGGAGCGAGTCGATCACGAACGCCGCCGGGTCGAGTTCGGCCAGCAGCGTCGCCAGTTCGGGCTCGGTCTGACCGTTGCCGGAGAAGCCGAGGTTGATGAACTCGGCGTCGATGCGTCGGCCGAGGATCGAGGGATAGGCCATGCCGGGGCGAGCGGCGCAGCCGCCCTGAGTGATCGACGTGCCGTAGACGACGATCTTACGCGGGTCGGCTTTGGGAATGTAGAAGCCGAGCTTGGAACCCTGCGGAACGCCAATTTCGACGCTCTTCACGCCGTTATAGAGAGGGAGGTAGAGGCGATACCAAACGCCTCCCTCGGCCGATGCCTCGCTGGCGGCGAACTCCGCTTCGTTGTCAGGGAACTCCCGCGCCTGACCGTTGGCGAGAAAGTGCCACGCACCATTCTGCTGGACGTAAAGGTCGACGCCGCTCACGCCGGTGGCGGGCATGTGGGGCAGTGAGAGCTTTTGTGAGGTGAGCGTCCAGCGCACGGCGATGCGCGGAGCGTTCGTGTTGAAAAAGACGTACAGTCCCGCTGAGTTGTGCGACAGATTCCAGACGGGGGTGCGCACCACGCCTTCGGCTCGCGCGGGGAGCCGATCGAAGGGGGACTTCACGTCGGTCCAACCTTGACCTTCGATGTCGGCCGGGGTGACGGCGTGCCAGTAGAACGGCTCCTGCGCGGCTTCTGCGGTCGCGGCGTCGGCAGCGCAGGCGCGCGGCGGCGCATTCGCCAGCAGCGACACCGCGAACAGGATCAGAGGAAACGCGTTAAGTCTGGCCTTCGTCATTTGTCTGCTATGAGTAGGTCGAGCTTCCAGGTCTTTTTACCGCGAATCACGCGAATCAAAGAAAATGAAGATAGCCATGGCTCCCTTTGCTAAGGGATGAACTAAAGATGCAGTCCTCTTCGGGAACCGGCCGATTGTCACCGCCTGTGTGTTCCCTCCTCATTCGCGTGATTCGCGGTTCCTTTTATTTCAGCCGCTTACGGCAACTCACGGATGCGGATGTTCTTGAACTCGACGGGCGAACCTTCCGACTCGAGGCAGAGGTAGCCGGTCTTCGGATCGGCGTCGCTGCCGCCGGAGACTTCCTCGCCATTGACCCAGAGGCGGATTTCGCCGTTGATCGCGCGGACGTAGTAGTGGTTCCAGTGGCCGACGCCGCGGCTGAGATTCTTCTTCGGGAAGCTGCGGCTGCCGTCGGGCGAGATGGGGGCGAACGGTTTGAGCTTGGCCGTGCCAACGGGGAAGACGTCGCCGTGACAGGTAAACCAATCGGCCTTCTTGCCGGTCGATTCTTCGAATTGCTTCGTGTATCCGAGGTCGAGGACCTGCACCTCGATGCCGCCGGGGGGGAGCTTGCCTTTGGGGAGATCGGCGAGGGCCTCTTCGCTGGTCCAGACGAAGATGCCGGAGTTGCCGGCGTCCTTCAGGTGTTGCCACTCGGCGACGAGTTCGAAGTTAGTGAATTTCTCCTTCGAACGAATGACGCCGACCGGCTGGCCGGTGCAGTGGGCGACGCCGTCCTTCCAGGTCCAGGTGTCGTCGTCGCCGTTGACGTTGACGAAGTCGGCCTCGCCAAGGGGGCGGAAGCCGGGGGCCGTGCCGTCGATCGTGGCGGCGGTAACGGGCTCGGCGGCGCGGGCCGTTGAGGCCAGCGACAGCAGGGCGACAGTGAGGAAGAGTCGAGTGAGAGTCATAAGGTTGATGCTGGCTTGAAGGTGGTGATCTGTCGTGTTGACGTGTTGTCGTGTCGTGTCGCGGATTGCGTTGGACGCGACAGAACGGACGTTTATTGATGCTAAGTCTGTGCGTCGTCGAGTCTTACCGTTGTCGTGCCTGTTGTCGCTGTCGCCTGGTGTCGCGAATTCGATTTTTGGCGACAGTAAGGTCTGTGTTGGCGGTAAGTCTTTATGTTGTCTGGAGTTGCTGTTGTCGCGACAGTTTTCACAGTCGCGACACCGTGTCGTGCGTCGCTTGGTGGGTGCAGGCCGATGCCATTGTTGCCTTCGTTGCCTCACAGAGTGATCTTGGCTTTCAGCCAAAGGCATTACTTCGTGGCCGTTGACCTGGGGCGGCGCTGCGCTGGCCCCAGGCTACGGTGAGCTTGGCCGTTGGCCAAGAATCATCGCGCCCAGCGACCAGAGAGCGGGGCGGCCCTAGGCGGGGCCTCGAACCATCTCGCATGGTTGCGGTCACGGGCCGCATTATCCCACGGGGCGCGGGTAAAAACGAGATGGCATTTTTGGCCGGGTTGACAAGGGGATTCGGAGCATCCCAGAAAAGATTTCACGCAAAGGCGCGAAGACGCAAAGAAAACGCCTGTTGGCTTTCCTTATTCGCGCCTTCGCGTGAGATCCTGATCACCCCTGACGCGGCGATTCAGATCTGTTGCCACAGTTGCAGCCCGAGGAGGCCGAGGGTGGTGGCGGCGACGGCTTGGTATTCGCGGTTGTGGCGCCACTGGCGAAGGCTCCATTTTCCGGTCGTGGCGATCAAGCGGCGGGGAATAAAACGGGGGGTGGCGGCGGCGTAGGCGGTCCACGCTGCGCCATATTGGGCTGCGAGCATGCGCTCTTCGTTCTTGACGGCGGCAAGAAAGATGAGCGAGAAGGCCCCTGCGAACAACCAGACGAAGCCGCTTTGACCGAGCAGGATGAAGAAGCCGACGATCATCATCATCGAACCGATATAGAGCGGATTGCGGACGAGCGAATAAGGGCCGACCGTCGTTAGCTCGGCATGTTTGTGAAGCGTGCCGGCGGCCCACGAGCGAATAGCCAATCCGGCAATCACGAGGAAGGCGCCCGCCCAGGACTGAACGTCTCGCACGTTCGTGAGGTCGTGGGGTTGGACGCCGGCGACAAAGCTCCAAATGACGACGATCACCGCGACGACAAACGTAATATGAACGCGCCTTTTGACGACGCATGCGGTCCACGTCGGTCGCGAAGCCGTCACGTCCGTCGAATCAAAGTTGACAGTAGAGATCATGCGGAATTGCTCCGTAGCGCTGATAATGTATTCGGTTGAAGGGCGAGAGGCTTCTCGCCTACGCATCTCGTTGATTGAAATTGTCAGTTGATCCGTCGCGCTAACCAGCTTGCTGATGGCTGGGCGGCGATTTCGCCAGATTCGCGACGTTGCCGATGACGATCGGCGTCAGGTTCAGCAGCGATTCGCGATGGAACAGCTTCAGGCCTCGCTTGACGTCGCGGAGTTCGGTTTCTTGTAACGCTTGCAGCAACTGATTGAAGACGTGAAAGTAAACCGCCCGCATCGGCCGGTCTTGGCGCTCGTTGCGGTGTCCGCAGACGATGTCGTATGCGCGCGACAAGATGGCGAAGCGGTCGAGTTGCGAGGCGTCGAACTGACAAGCGGCGTCTGTGAAGGCAACGAGTTGGCAGGTCGCCGCGGCGAAGCCGGAGCGGAGTGCGGCGCCGTAGCCATGGTTTGGTTCGTGACGCACCAAGCGGATGCGGGGACGTCTCACTGAGATGGCGCGCACGGCGGCAGCGGCGCCGTCGCGACCTCCGTCGTCGATAATCAGGATCTCGAAGCTGTCAGTCACGCTCGCGAGCGCTTCTTCGACGCGTTCAACCAGACGAGCGATCGAACTGGCTTCATTCCAGACGGGGATGAGCAGCGAAACGCTCGCCGGGTGATCGTCTGCGGGGTTCGCTGGCATGGCGGCGGCAAGGTGCATGAAAGGCGTCCGTGCGTTTCGGCGTGGCGAT
>JBGSMO010000031.1:0-3104 GCA_041740115.1 Pirellulales bacterium | reverse complement strand
GCCGCTGCCGCCGAGCGTGATCGCGCTGGCCGCAACGGCGCCGCTTGTATGCTTAACGGTCCCCTGCCCTGCGGCGCCAACTTGGAGCTCGCCGGCGACTTCAATCCAGCCGGCGGTGACATTGAGCGCGGCGTTGTTCCCGGCGCTGGGCGCCACCGCCAAATTGCCGGCATGCTGACCGACGGCGTCGACGACCAGCGTTCCATACTGAATGACCGCCGCGTCGTAGCGCGACGGCTGCCAGCTGTGGGTAAACGCCGCGTCAGGGTTGGCGTCCCAGTTCGTGATCTGAGCGTAGCGCGAATTCGTGGCGCCGTTGAACACGATCGTCGTCGGCGCCGGCCACGCGGCGACTTCGTTGACGTACTCTTCAAGATTGGTATAGCCGTCGGCGTCGAAGTCGCCATTGTTGTCGGCGACGTTTGGATCGAGTCCGTGGGCCGCTTCCCAGAAGCCGGGCATGCCGTCGCCGTCGACGTCCCAATCGGCTGCGCGGTTGTAAGGAGCGGCCCCGGTGACGGGATCGGCCCGCTTGGCGAGCATCGCCCGCCATTCGGTTCCCTCGTTCGGATCGGCGTTAAACGGATCGTCGGCCCACGCCTTGATCTTCCCAGTGCCGGTGCGGACCTCATGGATGATCCGCTCGTCGAGCGTGTCGATCACATTGTCGCGGGTCCACCAGTTGGCGCCCATGTAGTCGAGGACGCGGTTGTAGGCATTGGTCGCCGAGTCGGTGACGCCATTGTAGGTCGGCGCGCCGCCCGACCAGACGGGGCCGGCTTGGATGCTCGAAGAACTGAAGTCGCTGTTCGTGAGCGCGACGCCGTCGTTGGCGTCGCCGTCTTTGTTCGTGTCCTTGAGATTGCCGGAGTGGTGGACCCGCGTGCCGCTGGAGTTGCTGCCGCTGAAAATGCTCGTGCCGCCGTTGGCGTTGGTGATCGCGGTGCTCGAGCCGCCGACGGGGTTCTCGCCGCCGGGCCCGGCCCGCCAGAAGTTGCCGACGAAGTTGTTAAAGCTCGGCTGACTGCTCGCCCCGCTGCCGGCCGTGCCGAGCCAGTTGTAAAAAACGTTGTTGCGAAAGTCGTTGAAGGCGCCGGTGCCGACCTCGCTCCCCACGCGCGGCAGGCGGCCCTTTTGATGGGCGTAGAGATTGTGATGGATGCTGAACTTCGAGTTCGACCCTCCCTGCAGCAGCGAGCCGAGGGCATGGCCCGTGTAGGTGACGCCGCTCGCCTCGGCGTCGGCCTGCGGGTAGTTCTGCCCCTGCGAGATGTTGCTGTACTGGATGGTGACGTTGTTCGCGAGTTCGTTGGCCGAGATCGTTTCGTCGGTCGAGTAGGCAGTGGTGACGTGGTCGATCAATAGGTTCGTCCCGGTAATGTCGATCGCATCGTAGACATACGAATCCGGAAAATCGCCCGGCGTCGGGAAGACGCCGTCTTCCGGCTTCGAGAAATTGCGCATCCCGTAGCCGGGAGCGATCGTCACGTTGCGCAGGATGGCGTTCGTGCCGTTCGCCTTCACCAGCCCGCCCATGATGGTCACTGGGCCGGGCGCCGTTTGGCCGGCGACGGTGATGTGGCTGCCGAGGTTGTAGCGGCTCGTCG
This sequence comes from Pirellulales bacterium, assembly GCA_041740115.1. Classification (GTDB taxonomy): domain Bacteria; phylum Planctomycetota; class Planctomycetia; order Pirellulales; family Lacipirellulaceae; genus Lacipirellula. The sequence goes on along the minus strand of JBGSMO010000031.1, from coordinate 1,497 downwards.
TGTCCCACCCGTTGTCGTGGCCATTCTCGGCGCCGTAGCGGCCGAGCCAAAAAGTACCGGCGACGTCGAAGACGATCGTTCGCGGCTGGACGACGCTGTTGACGGTGAAGTTTGCATCGCTCAGCCCGTAGCGCAGCGTGCCAGGGCCGGCGTCGTTCAGGTTCTTGTCGAGCTTGGTGACGTGGTAAACCAAGCCGCCGCGGCCGCCGGTGACGTTGGCGGCGGCGCCATCGGCGCCGGAAAAGGCGGGGATCGTTTGGGCAGGCGCACGGGAAATAACGCCAGCGAGCAGCGCGAACAGAACAAATGGCAAGGTGCGGAACGGCATGAGAAGAACGTCAGTTCGACTGAATCAATAGGTGAGGAGAACTGTCATTGTAAGCCGCGACGGCGTTCGTCGCGCTGATTGGAAAGAGCGACTTTTCTCGATTGGCGAATCCCTGCATTCCGCTCCGGCGGGTTCAGAAGATTAACCGCGAAGGCTCGAAGATCGCCAAGAAACACGAAGGAATGCAAGGGGGAAGGGAAGAGCGAAAAACCAAGCGACGAGAGTTGCTCTCCCTGATCATTTTCTTTCTTCTCTTCCTTGGTGCGTCTTCGTGCCCTTCGTGCATTGGTGCTTAGTCTTTTCTCACCGCTCCGGCGGGTCGATGACCCGCTGCTACTGCCGTCGTACCAACAAAGCAAGGCATGGCAGGGCAATGAGAAAAGAGATCAACGTCAACGGTTCTGGGACCGCAGTTGATGCAGCCATGCCCGCTGCAGCCGAGAGATTGCGTTGCCAGACGAGGAAGTCGGCGCCGTCGACCGTGCCGTTGCCGTCGGCGTCGCCGGCGGAGTTGTTGGTTTGGCCAGTGAGCCCGAAGCCGGCCTGCCACTCGACGAGGTCGTCGCCGTCGACCGTGCCGTCGCCGTTGAAATCAGCGGGGTCGGCGGCCGTGGCGGAAGCGACGGCCAACGTGCCGCTGGCCAGGAGACTTGAGGTGTTCCACAGGAGCCCCTCGGCAAGCGTCGGCAACTGGAATGCGAACGCGCCGCTCGCCGAAGCGAAATCGAGAATGTCGAACGCGTCGCCAATCGTCGGCACATAAGAATTGATCAGGTTCACTTGAAGCGTGCCGCCGGCGGCGAGATGCCCCGAGATCGCGACCTCGTCGAAGGTTCCCGGCGCCGTACCGCCGAGTTCTATTTGCAGCACGCCGGCGTTCAGGGTGAGATCCCCCATGACTTGAGTGAGTCCTGCGCTATCGCCGGGAGCGATGGCGGTTCCCTGATTGATCAGGTCGGCGTCAATCACGTCGGCGCTGAGCGTGCCGCCGGTGAAGTTGAACGCGCCGCCATTGGCGCCCTTCGCAAGTAGCCCGGTACGGAGAACGCCGCTGCCCGAGAGGTTGTAAACGCCGCTCGCTCCAGGCGCGCCGCCGAGCACGACTTCGTCGGCCAGCACGAGCCCGCCCGAATGATTCACGACGCCGGCGCCTGCCGCGCCGACCTCGA
>JBGSMO010000028.1:0-5655 GCA_041740115.1 Pirellulales bacterium | reverse complement strand
CGCGGTCATCTCCATCACCGCCTGATGGCTCGCTTCGGCAAGAATACCCGCGTGCTGGGCGTGGTCGCTCTCTGCTGTGCAGTCACGTGCGGCGGGGCGTTGTTAAGCATGTTCATGCAGAACGATCTGATGGCAATCGGGTCAGTGACGCTCGTTATTTGCATTCTGGTCGCCACTCAGATTTTCGGTCACGTCGAGTTCATGATGCTGGCCAACCGCATGAAGTCGGTCGGCATGTCGCTCATCCAACCCGGTCGAAAGAACGGGTCTTGGCAATCGTCGGTACGGCTCCAGGGAACGCGCGAATGGGACATGCTGTGGCAGTCGCTGATCGAGTACGCCGAAAAGTCACAGCTGGTTGAAGTCCGGATCGACCTCAATCTCGCCGCGATTCAAGAGGCCTACCACGCCTCTTGGAATCGCCGCAGCAGCCGGGAACGGCGCGAACTCTGGCGGACTGAGGTGCCCCTGTTCGTGGACCAGCATGTCGTAGGCCGTCTAACCGTGGCCGGCGAACGTGAAGTTGGAGTTCCCGTTTGCGACGTTATTAGCCGACTCATGGAACTGTTGGCCGTTCTCGAGGCAGACATCGTAAGCCTCGCTTCGACCCAACGGCTCGACTCCGCATCGGACGCCGACCCCACAACGGGCGGCGACCATTCTTCTCCCGTTGCCGTCGCTGCGTCCCTAACGTCTCCCGCCGACTCAGCGATTCCCGCCTCCTCGCCTCCGCATGCGACGGTCGGATAGACTTCGCCTTGCGGCGGTCCCGCCTCGTTTCCTCCGTTGCTCGAGAGATATTTGCGATGCAGGGCGATCCGCCACCGTCGGGTTGTACGACGCCGGCGTTTTTGCCGCAGAGAGCATTGGGCAAAGAGGTCGGCCGCGGCTTTTCTTGGTTGACGATCAGCCTAGTTGCCGGCAAATGCTTCGGCGCCATGGCCCAGTTGCTTCTTGGGCGTTGGATCACGGACGAGCAATTTCGTGACTTTGCGATCGTCGCGTCATTCGCAGCGCTGGTGAAGGTTTTCCAGGATGGCGGCGTCCCGCAGTTGCTCATTCAGAAGGGCAAGGACGAGTTCGACCGGCTCCTTGGTCCCGCCTTTTGGCTCAGTTTGGCGTTTGGGCTTGCCGGCGGATTGACGCTGGCTGCCGCCGCGCCGGTGATCGCCGAGATCTACCGGACGCCGAAGCTAGCGGAATACCTCTGGATCGTCGCTTGCACGCTTCCGCTCGGCGCGCCTGCAACCGTACTGCGCGCCAAACTTCGCATCGACTTGCGGTTCAAAGCCATTGCCGTCATTGCCCTCTTTTGGTTCCTGCTGCGACAGTGCAGCGCCGTCGGATTCGCCGCGCTGGGGTGGGGCGTCATGGGACTTGTCCTGCCGCTGTTGCTCGTCACGCTCTTCGAATGGGCGGCGGCCTACTACGTCACGCAAATCAAACCATGGCAGCGATCACCCGATCTTGCCGAGTGGCGCGGGCTGGCGGGGAATTCCTTTTGGGTCGTAGGAACCGCGATGGCGCGCGGCCTTGCCCGGACAGGGGACTACCTGGTGCTCGGCCTCCTGGCTCCTGATGCATTGGTTGGGAAGTACTACTTTGGCTATCAAATCACGACCCAAATCGTCGAACTCTTGGCGACCAATCTGCAGCATGTGCTCTTTCCTGCGCTAAGTCGACTAGCGAACGAGCCAGAGCGACTGTCGCGCGCCATCGTCCGAACGATCCGGATGCTGGTCTTCGTCGCCGCGCCGGCGAGCTTGGGGCTGGCTGTCATCGTCCGCCCCATGGTCGAGTTCTTAGATGCGATCATTTGGAATCACAAGTGGGCTTCTGCGATTCCGCTGATGCAGGTATTCGCCGTCGCGGCTCCGGTGCGCATGTTCTCCGACGTGCTCACGGCGTCGCTTTCGGCCCGAGGCGAGTTTCGTCGTAGTGCGATTCTGACATTCGCTGAGGGACTCTGGCTGATGTCGTCCGCCGCGGCGGCTTTCGCTTTGGCCGGAGACAATATGGCCCAACTGGCCGCCCTGATCGCCGCCAGTCAGGTCGTTTTTAGCGTGGGGGCGAGCGCCCTGACGTTGCGGCAATTCGGGATCGGGTTGAGAGCGTTCTTTGGCGCGTTCGTTCCCTCTTGGCTTGTCTCGCTGGGAGCCGCGGCATTCGCCTTTGGCGCGTTGGCCGTTCTGCCCGCGGAAACGGGCAATCTCGCGAAAATCGCCATTGGCGGAGCGGCATTTACCGCTTCGTTCCTCGTACTGGCCCGGACGCTGCTACGACACGATCTGGATGAGCTGACCCGCGTAATGCCTGGGCCGGTTGGGAGAATTATTCATCGAGCCTTGCTGTTACCCCGCCCCGCGACGGCCTAAGATTATAACTGTTCGCATCTTCGCCACATGGAACCGAATAACGTCTGTCGCCGATGTCTGTTCTTCGTACTCTTCGCAAGTTGACCTCCGCTCCGATCAACCGAGATCGGAAAGTCGCTGCGCTATGGCGTTTCGCCAAATGGCAACTTGGAAGCCGACTGGTTCCGGGAAAAGTGTTGGTCGATTGGATCGACGGCGTGCAGTTCATCGCGGGATCGAGCGATCGCGGGTTGACCGGCAACGTCTACAACGGACTGCACGAATTCCAAGACATGGCTTATGCACTCCATGCTCTGGACGCGAATGATTGGTTCGCCGACATTGGCGCCAACGCCGGTTCGTATAGTCTGCTCGCATGCGGCGTTGCAGGCGCGCGGGGGTATAGTTTTGAACCTGTGCCGACGACGTACCGCAAGTTGCTGCTTAATCTGGCGGTGAACGATTTGCTCGACCGCGTGAAACCGCTCAACCAAGGCGTTGGCGCGGAGCGCGGCATTCTGCGATTTACCTCGGAACTCGACTGCACGAACCACGTCCTAGCCGATGGCGAAACCGACGCCGACGCGATCGAGGTGCCGGTGGCATCGCTTGACGAATCGATTGAGCATGTCCCGTCGCTCATCAAGATCGACGTGGAAGGCTATGAAACGATGGTGCTTCGCGGAGCCGCGAAGACGCTGGCTGATCCTCGCCTGAATTCAATCCTCATTGAATTGAACGGCGCAGGCGATCGCTATGGTTTCAACGAAGATGCGATCGCCGAATCCTTGCGAGCTCTCGGCTTTGGCGCATACGCCTACGATCCAATGCAGCGCGAATTGTCGCCGCTGGGCGCGGCCCGGAACCGATCGGGCAATACGCTGTATGTTCGCGACGTCGAGGCGGCGCGCCGCAAAGTGAAGGCGACGCCGCGACGATGCATTCTTGGAAAAGAAATCTGATGCGGCAGGGCAGGCGTCTATGAGCGATTCCTCAAAGAAAGTGTTGGCGATCGTCGCCAATGCGCCCTCGCCTTACCGCATCCACCAGCATCTGCGACTTGTCGATGAGCTTGGCGATCAGGTCGAACTCTGGTCGCTGTTTCTGCACGAACACAATTGGCAGCCATGGAGCGGGAAGCTGCCGGAAGCGATCCGTCCGGTTGTTTTCGGGCCGGGCGAATCTGTCGGCCGCAAACTGCGGATGGCCCCGGCCTGGCGCGACTGGAAGAAAATGGGACGCGTCATCGAATGGCTCGACGAGCGCCAAGTCGATGCCGTCATCACCACCGGCTACAACAGCCCCGGCCTGTTGCGGCTTATCTCCCACTGTCATCGAGCCGCCATTCCTAACTTTCTCTTCGGCGATTCTAACGTTCACAGCGACCGCGCCCGTGGCGCGGCGCGAGCTTTCAAGAAGGCGTTAGTTAGCTGGGTCCTGAATCGCGTCACGGGTCTGATGACGTGCGGCAGCTACGGGAAACGATTCTTTGACGCTTACGGCGGCGCGACGAAGCCCTGCTACTTCATGCCTCACGAAGGCGACTACCGAAGGATTTTTAGCGTTGGCGAAACGCAGCGCGAGGCGGTCGCAGAAAAGTTTCGCCTAGCCAACGGCCAGCGCCGCATCGCCTTCTCTGGTCGACTTGCACCAGTAAAGCGGGTGGACACGCTGATCGACGCCTTCGTGAAAGTCGCGGCGGAGCGCAGTGATTGGAACCTGCTGATCATCGGAGGCGGCCCGTTAGAGTCGGAATTAAAGTCGCGCGTGCCTGCCAATCTGCAAGATCGCGTCGAGTGGACCGGGTTCATCAACGACCCCGACGAACTCGCTGCTCTCTATGCGTGCGGCGACGTGTTTGTGCTTCCCAGCAGCTACGAGCCGTGGGCGGTCGTCGTCTCTGAAGCCGCCTCTGCGGGCATGGCAATCCTGGCTAGCGAAGTCGTCGGCGCCGCCGGCGAACTCTGCCGCGACGGCGTCAACGGACGCCTCTTCCCGCCGGGGGACGTCGACAAATTGGCGGCGGCGCTGAACGAAGTCACAGGCGACGCGGAACTCCTGCGACGATTTCGCTTCGGCTCGCTGCAAGTCTTGGACGATTGGAGACGCCGCGGAGACCCGGTACAAGGCGTGCGACTGGCGCTTGCCTCGCAGAGCCTGCTTCCCGAGCCGCCGCCCGTCGAACCAGCCCCGCCGACGCCAACGACGCCGCGGATGCGGGTTTGCAATGAAATCGCTCCGTAGCCGTTCCTCAACTCTTAGAAACGTCCCTCGCGAACGAGAGACAAGACAACGCCAAAGTCGAACTGTCCTTCAACCTGCACTTTTCCGCCCTAGTTCGGGCTTACTCGAATGCCTTTGCCGCGTCTGCTCATCATTGGCGCCATGAAGGCTGGGACAACCAGCCTGTACATGGACATCGCCTCTCATCGCGATGCGTATCTGGCGCAAGACAAGGAGCCGCACGCCCTCTGTTCAGATCGCGTACTGACCGACGAGGGACTCGCCGAATATGCAGCTCTCTATGCGGGAGGAGCGCCCCAGTCGCTCTGTTGCGACGCCTCGACCGGCTACGCGAAGCGTCCCGATTTTGAAGGGGCTCCCGAGCGTGCGCTGCGCGTGTTACCAGACGATTTTCGCGTGATCTACGTCATTCGCAATCCGATCGCGCGGATCATCAGCCAGCATCACCACGAGCATTTCCAGGGATTGGCGGGGCCGTCGATTGACGAGGAGGTTCGCCGTCACGAACGCTACATTCAGTACAGCCAGTACAGCTATCAGCTTTCTCCCTGGCTGGAGGCAGTCGGGAGGGAGCGGGTGCGGGTCGTCGGCTTTGAGCGGTATGTCGAGTCTCGACCGGAAACGCTGAATGAGATTTTCGAGTTTCTCGGATTATCGTCCGACGATGAAGTGATCAATTCCGGCAAGGTATACAATAGGAGTCAGGGAAAACCGGTAAAGAATTCGTATTGGCGGACGGTTCGGGACAGTCGTGCGTATCGACGGTTCATTCGTCCGCTGACGCCATTGAAGCTGCGACTGGCGCTGCAAAACGCGATCTTACCGAAGGCAACGAAGGGCCTTGCCCCGCCAAGCCCGGAAACCGTCGCCTACCTTGCCTCACGCCTTGAACATGACATGACCGCGCTGAACGCGATGCTGACGCCGGAGGAACTGGCGTTGTGTCGCGACAGCGTTGCCCTCGAGACCAATGCCGTGAACTAGACCGCAACGGCGCGTATCAGGAAATAGCCAGCGACAACGCCATGGATCGCATTACTCGTCATCTTGACTACAT
>JBGSMO010000506.1:0-30089 GCA_041740115.1 Pirellulales bacterium | reverse complement strand
ACCGCCTCCTGGCCGCCGGCGACGAGCCGTTCGCCCTGCTGCCGCAGATGGCGTCGACTCTCCGGAAGTTCGCCCTCGCCGTCCGACTGTTCGATCAAGCCGAACGCCGCCGCCAAGCGATGTCGATCCGCACCGCGCTCGAACGAGCCGGCCTGCCGCCGTTCAAACTCAACGACGCCGAGCGACAGTTGAAGCAGATCGGCCGGCCCCGCGCCCGCCAGCTTTACCGTTGGCTGCTAGCAGCCGATTTGGAGCTCAAGGGTTACAACTCGACCAAGGACCGCGCCCGCCGGGTGATCGAAACGCTGATCATCCGCCTCTCCCAGCACGCCGCGACGCCGGCTAATCGCTAGCACGCCGCTGAACTTGCCCGCATAACCGCGTTCCACTACCATCCGCGACCGCGTGTGCCACTGGCGTGTCGCCAGTGTGAAGTGCCGAGCGAGTCCCCACTTCCGCACTGGCGACACGCCAGTGGCACCGGTTTTGATGACAGTTTCAATCGCAATGATAACCAGCATCTAGCATGCATCCGCCGCTCGCAAACTTGCCGAACCTCGCCGCAGCACTGCTCCTCGCAGCGGTGGCGCTCGGCTGCGCGTCGCCGCTGACCACAGCCCTCACCGGCGCCGCGAACAAGCAGGAACCGACGCCCACCCCCGCCGAGATGCAAGCCGCCGAGGCCCTCAAAGCCCAGGCCCTCCATAAGGCGACCGTCGGGGAGGAAGTCCCCGAAGACAAGGCCTTCGCCGAAGTCCTCGACAAGCTCCAAGAGATCCGCGCCATCGACCCCGAGGCCGAACGCGAGCTGATCGCCGAACTCAAACAGGTAAAGCCCGAAAACTACGCGATGGTCGTCGACGCCTTCCGCACGGCGCTCGCCTATCGCCAACAACTCGCCGAACGCGACCGCGCCGTCTTCGCCGGCGAGTCGCCGCTCAACGAATACGACGTCGCCACGCAGCAACTGCGGCAGCAGCAACCGGGCGCACCGCTCAAAGTGCAACAAGCCTCGGCCACGGTCGAGATGCCGCCGCAGTCGTCGCCCCCCTCCCCTGCCGCCGCCAATTGGCCCGCCGCGCAAACGCCGGCCACGAACCTCGTCGCCAGTCACGTCGTCGCGACCGAACCGTTGGCCTCCAGCTCGCTGCCGCCGCAAGTCGAGCCGGCGCAGATGATCGATCCGGTCGCTCAGCGCCCTTCGCCCACCTCGCGCCCCTTAGCGCCGGTCGAACCGCCGGCGATCGAACCGACCGACGAAGCCGCGATCGTCTCCGACGATCAATCGGCGGGAGCGCGATCCGTGGCCGCCGTCACTACTGCATCGACCGCGCCCGGCGACTGGCACGCGCAACTCAACACGGCCATCGCCGACCTGGAGCAATCGGTCGCGCCGCAGCCGACGTCAGTCGCCGAACTCCACGACCACATGCGGCTCCGCACGCTGCAACTCCTCGCCGGCAATGAAACCGACGCCTACCGCCCGATCCCAGGCGCCTCGCCCGCCCAGCAAGATTTTTGGTCGAAGCAACTCTTCGCGATCAACGCCTACCTGAACGCGACGACGCAGCTCGACGAAAAGCAGCGCGCCGTCGCCGCCCTCGCCCCGCTCGACGAAGCCCGGGCACGCCTTTCCGAACTCGCGTCGCTGCGGATTCGCAACCTATCGTTCGTCGAATCGGTCGACGGCTTCGGCGACTACGAGCCAAGCAAGGGTTCGACGTTCACGCCGGGCCAAAAGGTGATGCTCTACGCCGAGGTCGAGAACTTCGCTAGCAACGCCTCCGAGGAAGGTTACGCCACGTCGCTCGGCACGAGCTTCAAGGTGCTCGATGAGTCGAACCGGCTGGTCGACGGCAAGCAGTTCCCCGACGTGAAGGACGCCTGCCGCAATCGTCGCCGCGACTTCCACATGCAGTACGAGCTCGCCCTGCCGGAGCGGATCTATCCCGGGCCGTACAAAATCGAGCTGACGATCACCGACCACAACTCAGGCAAGATCGGTCAGGCGACGCTCCCCTTCGAGATCGCCGGCGACGCCCCCGCCAAAGTCGCAGCCGCCCCCGCCGCACTGACAAAAAGATAGCCCGGCCATCCTGGCCGGGCCATTCTCGTTTAGTTGTAGGATGCATCCGGGAGGGCGAGGCTCCCGCCGAGCCGCCGACGCAGTCAGCATTGCCGTTCACTCTCCTAGTGGAAGTGATAGTGGACGTCGCCATACCCATACCCGCCATAGCCGCCGTAGCCGCCAAACGGTTGCGTCAGCATGTCGGTCGCCGCGGCGTCTTGATCAGCCGTCTTCTGCAGCGAGTCTTCCTGAGCGAACTCTTGCTGTTGTTTAATGGAATTCTCCGCCATCTGAGCCGCCGCCGTCTCGTCCTTGTTGATGTCGGCGTACGACTGCTTCATCTGCTTGTGCAATGCCATCGCCTGGCTGACGTCGGCTTGACGCGAGCTGTTAAACATCTGCTGCTGTTGCTGAATCATCTCCTCTTCGTGCTGAAACTTCAGCAGCCAGAGCTTCATCTGCTTCGGCGAAAGGTTGGCCAGTTCGGCCTCATATTCCTTTGCCTCAGCCGGCGTGATCTTCGCCGAGTGAGCACAGTAGTCTTTCACCCAGGCGCGGGCCCGCAGCATCTGGGGGCTGTCCCAGATCTTTTCGCGTTCGGCGTCCACAGCGGCATTGCTGCCGGCTGGATACGCGGCCGCCGTCGTGGCAGCCGCCGGTTTGCTCGGGACGGTCGTCGCCGGAGCAGCCGACTGGCTGAACGCAAAGTTCGCGAAGCTCACCCCCACGACCGCCAACATCAGTGCGGCGACAACCAAACGTTTCATGGCACGACTCCTCAAACCAGATATGTACAATCACGCGCCAGCCGAGGCGCAGCCGCCTCGCAGCCAAAAGATCACGGGCGATCTCGGCAAGTGTAGCTCGGCAGGATGCACCCGCCCCCGAAATCCGTCTGTGACGATTATACCGGCAGTTGCGGGTTGCGACCGTAGCCGCGGGGCTCCGAATGCTCACGCATCCGGCTCGCCCCAATTCGACGCTAACTTTCTTCGCGGTGTACGCCCAACTCCCGCTGAATCCGCATCACCTCCGCCGCCACTCGCTCCGGGTCGGCGTCGACCTCGCTTAACAGCAGCTTCGCCAGCCCGACCGCCGTTTCGGCCTCTTCGATGCAGATCTGCGTCGCCCCGACCTCTTCGAGCCATGCCCGCTCCTTCAGATAGCGGGCCCGGGCGAAGACCTTGAGCTCGCTGTTGATCTCCTTCGCCGTGATGATCACCAACGTCCGCACCAGCACGTCGGGGACCGTCACCAACAGGTACTTCGCTTCCTTGATGCCGGCCGCTTCGAGAATGTCGTGCCGCGTTGAGTCGCCGTAGACGCCAAGCTCGCCATTGTTGGCAAGTTCGCGAATCGTATCGATGTTCAAGTCGACCACCACGGTCTCGACGCCAAACCCTCGCAAGATCCGCGCCGCCGTCTGGCCTACTGGGCCGTAGCCGACGATCACCGCCCGCGTCGTCGCATTTTCCGCCCCGTCGCTCGTCGCCACGCACTTGGCCATCGCTTCGTTTAGTCGCAGCCCCCCAACCTCTGCCCGCGAGCCAAGCTTCTTCCACAGCGCCGGCTTTGAGCGCAGCCACCGCTCGGTCGGTTCGATCAAGCGGAAGATCAGCGGATTGAGCGTGATGGAAATGATCGCCGTCGCCACGAGCAGGCTCCGCCCTTCCTCGCTCAGCAAATGGAGATCGATCGCCTCGGTCGCGAGCAGAAACGAAAACTCACCGACCTGGGCCAGGGCGATCCCCACAGTCAGCGCGTTGCGGAACGAGTAACGCAGCCCCCACACAATGGCGATCGCCGTGAGCGGCTTCGCGATTAGCACGATCGCCAGCAGCACCCCCAGGAAAATCGGTCGCTCGACAATCACCATCGGATCGAACAACATCCCGACCGAGACGAAGAAGACGACCGCGAAGGCGTCCCGCATCGGCAAGGCGTCGGTTGCCGCCTGATGGCTCACCTCGGTCCGCCCGACGACCATGCCCGCCAGGAACGCTCCGAGCGCCACCGATACGCCGAGGTAGAGCGCCCCGGTCGCGATCGCCAGCGCGATCGCCAGCACGCAGAGCGTGAACAATTCGCGCGAGCGGGTTCGCGCCACAAGATTCAACAGCGGCGGAATCACCCGCTTCCCCGCGCCCAACACCAGCGCGCCCAAGACGCCGATCCGCAGCACCGCCATCCCCAACGACGCCGCGATCCCCTCGCCAGCGCCATGCGCTGCGACCGCATCCCCGGCTGCCGCAACTCCTTCCGCTGCGCCCCCGTCGACAAGAATATCGGCCGCCGCCGGCAACACCACGAGCACTAGCACGGTGAAGATGTCCTCGACGATCAACCACCCCACCGCGACATGCCCCTGCGTCGTGTGGAGCACGTCGTTGTCGGTCAGCACCCGCACCAGCACGACGGTGCTCGCCACCGAGATCGCAATCCCCAGCACCACCCCCTCTGCCGTCGGCCACCCGAGCGCGACCGCCGCCACCGTCCCCAGCGCTGTCGCCACGATGATCTGTCCCACCGCGCCCGGCAACGCGATCTTTTTCACAGCCAGCAGATCACGCAAATCGAAGTGCAGCCCCACGCCGAACATCAACAGCACGACGCCAATCTCGGCGAACTGCAGCGCCATCTCCTGATCGCCGACGAACCCCGGAGTGTACGGCCCAATGGCGATCCCCGCGATGAGATACCCCACGATTGGCGACAACCGGAGCTTCTCGGTGATCAGCCCAAACACAAGGGCGGCCAGGAGACTGACCGAGAGATTGATCAACAGTTCGTCGTGCATCGATCCTGCAGAGGGGGTAGAAGTCGCGGCGGGCGGGTGAAGGCAGGGCCGGTGATTGTAGCAGAAATCGACGCTCGTTCTTCATCGCAAAATGCCGCAACTCCGCGCGCTCACAAATCTCCGAACACAATGTTCCAGGGCCGAGGATCCAGATAAAAGATCCCATAACTCTCGAGCGTCGCCAGCAGCATTCTTACTTCCGGCCAATGATGCTGGAACAACTCCTCGCACTTCTCCTCGGCCTCACGCGTTGTTTCCTCAGAGAAGTCTGGCGGCCGATCGATGCGTACTTTGGCAAAGTCGATGATGAACAGCGGATCGACGTCCAGTTCCATTTCAATCACCCGAAGTTTGTCGTGGCATCCCACGAGACGCGGAACCCAAAATCCGTCGATCTAATTCAAATGAGTTGCACATCAATTGATTTGCAACTCATTTACTTCACACTCCTCCCACCACGCGCCGCACGCGTTCCAGAATCGCCCGTGCCGCTTCCGCCTCTTCGCTCACCACCTCGGCCGCTCCCGCCTTCCGCGCGGCTGCCATGTTCAGCACGTAGCGGCAGCGAGCCACGACCGCGCACTTGGCGTTTGCCGCGCGGATGGCCGCCGTCACTTGCGTTGTGATGTCGTCATTCGGCACGCAAACGATCGCCAGCCGCATCGACGCGATGCCGGCTTGTTCGAGCGTCGACCGTTCGCGGGCGTCGCCAACCGTGGTGTCGAAACCCTGTTGGGCGAACGGATGGAGATTCACCGGACTGAGATCCATCATCCCGACGCGCCAACCGCTCGTTTCGAGATACGCGGCAACGTCGCGGCCGATCGGGCCAGCGCCGATGATCAGGACGCGATTCGCCGCCCCTTCGATCTCGGGCAGCGACAGCCGCGGTCGGCGGTGCTGTTCGTCGCTGCGCAGGAACCGCACGCCGAACTTGAGCAACAGCGGCGTGGCGATGAGAGTCCCTAAGGCGATGAACAATGTGCGGTTGTAATTCTGCTCCGAGATCACGTCGCCGCGCAGGCCAGCGAGCAGCAGCAGAAACGAAAACTCGCCAAGCTGAGCGAGCCCGAGCCCCATTCCCGCGGCGCTCTGCCAACTCAACCCCGTGATTCGTAACGCCGTCGCCCCAGCGCCTGCTTTCACGACAATCATCCCGATCAGGCCGAGCGTCATCAGCACCGGCTCTTCCAGGAAAACTCCTGGCCGCAAGATGGCGCCAAGCGTCACGAAAAAGACCGCGGCGAAGGTTTCACGGAACGGCAAGAGAATCGAGTCGATCTGCGTGCTAAGTCGCGACCCGCTGAACGCCGCCCCGGCAGCGAGCGCACCGATCGCCGGCGGCAGATCGAGTTGCACCGCCGTGAGACACGCGCCCCCGAGCATGACCACCGCGAAGAGACAAACAAGTTCAGGACTGCGCAACTCAGCAATCAGTTGGATCGCCCAGCGATGGAGCAGGCGCTTCACCACCAGAAAGGAGATCAGGAACACCAACGACTTACCGGCTAACTCCGCGAACTCAGCGGCGGTCGGCGGTTCGCCTTGTCCGCTCAGCAGCGGCGTCAGCAAGATCAAAGGGACCAACGCAATATCTTGGAATAGCAGAATCCCGACCGCGCGTCGACCGGGTTGCGATTCGAGTTGGCCCAACTCGGCCAGACCGCGAAAGACCAGCACAGTCGAACTAAGCGCCGCAGCGGAGCCGACCAGCAGCGACGCCTGCCAGTTCATCCCGAACCAATGGCCGATGAGCGCCACCGGCACGGCCGAGAGAACCATCTGCGTGACGCCCCCAACGACGAAGTTCCGCCCAAGGCCAATCAGCTCCTCCAGCGAGAACTCGATGCCGATCGAGAACAACAGCAGCAGCGCACCGACGGTGGCGACCCCTTCGAGGGCCTCCGACTCGTCACCGACCAGCCCCAGCCCGCCGCCGCCGCCGATGAATGCCCCGGCCAGCAGATAGCCGACCATGAGCGAGGCGTTGAGCCGCCGGCAAATCACCCCTGCCGCCAGACCGGTGGCCAGGATGATCAGCAGCGTCGCCGCCAGCGGGGTAAATGCGTGATGATCCAAACGAAAACCTTCCGACCGCCCAAGTCAAATCAGTCAAAAAACGCGCTAAGCCACGCAAGTTTAGGTTGCTGCAGGAGTTCGCGAAACCCAAGCGGCCCACTCGGAGAACTTGCAGCGGCCGCCGGGGGCGTCACAATAAGTGAACGCCTTGTGATTCCTTCTCAACTCTTCGGATCTCTCAGGAGCCAGCCACCCATATGAGCCAGAACAAACGTGTCTCGTCGCGTCAGGTTTCTTCACGACGCTCGTTTCTGAAGCAGTCCGTAGCTTCGGCAGGGGCCGCGGCGGCGGGAGGCGGGTTGGTCCCCTACTTTCTGACCGCGTCGCAGGCCGTGGCCGCCGCCGCGTCCAGCGACCGCCCTGTGATTGGCTGCATCGGTATGGGGGGACAAGGGAGCTGGAACATGGAGCTCGCCATGAAACACGCCGACGTCGCCGCCGTCTGCGACGTCGACTCCAATCGGTTGGCCAAGGCCCAGAAGAACGCGGGCGGCAAGGCCGACATGTACGACGACTACCGCAAGCTCCTCGACCGCAAAGATATCCAGGCGGTGAGCATCGCGACGCCTGACCACTGGCACACGAAGATCGCCATCGAAGCGATGAAGGCGGGCAAGGACGTCTATTGCGAGAAGCCGCTCACCCTCACGATCGACGAAGGCAAGAAGATCTGCCAAGTGGTGAAGGACACGGGCGCCGTGTTCCAAGTCGGCACGCAGCAGCGGAGCGACATGGATCAGCGTTTCCTTAAGGCGGTCGCGATCATCCAGAGCGGTCGGCTCGGCAAGATCAGCAAGGTTTCTTGCGCGATCGACTCAGCGGAGAGCTCGCCGTCGATCCCTGTCGTCGCCCCGCCGAAGGAACTGAACTGGGAACGCTGGCTCGGCCAGGCGCCGCTGGTCGACTACCGTTGGCAAGGGGGCAAAGATGCCGAAGGCGCCGACATCCCTTACAAGTCGCGCGGGCACTACGAGTTCCGCTGGTGGTACGAGTACTCCGGCGGCAAGATGACCGACTGGGGCGCCCACCACGTCGACGTCGCCTGCTGGGCGTTGGGTCTCGACAACACCGGCCCGAACTCCGTTCGCGTCGAACTCTGCGAACACCCCGTGCCGTACGAAAAGGGCTACCCCACTCGCGACGACATGTACAACACGGCGACGAAGTTCCGCGTGGTTAACACGTTCGACGACGCCGGCGTCGAGCTCACGATCCGCTACGACACCGATAACGGCATCCTGTTTGAGGGGGACAAGGGCCGCATCTTCGTCAGCCGCGGCAAGCTCGCCGGCAAGCCGGTGGAAGAGTTGGCCGACAACCCGCTGCCGGAAGACGCCATGTTCAAGGCGTACAAGAACTCCGAACCGGTCAGCCACATGCAGAACTTCTTCGACTGCGTGAAGAACCGCAAAGAGCCGATGTCCGACGTCTTCTCGCACCACCGCTCGCTCTCGAACTGCCACCTGGCGAACATCGCCTTACGGCTTAACCGCGACCTGAAGTGGGACCCGGTGAAGGAAGCGATAATAGGGGACGACGAAGCGCAGTCGTTCGTGGCTCGCGAGCAGCGGAAGGGATACGAAATCGTCGTGTAGCTGCCGGTGCGTCGGTGGGCTACGGGCTACGGAGTTGTGTCATCACCGCTGCGCGTCGAGAGCGCCTGCCATACGGCCAGGTCGACGCCGTCGCTGGCAAACGACGCTGAGCCGTCGGCTAGGGCGTAGTTCACGCCGCCCGGATGATTGCTCCGCGACGTGCGCCAGCCAAACCCGGCAAATCGCCGCGAGAGGGGACCGAGCAATTGGGCCGCAACGCAGTCGATCTCCGCGGAGTTTGGCGTCCGGAGATGGTTGTACATCCCGCTGCGGAATTCGCCGTTCGCCCAAGAGAACCCGGGCGGGTCGGTGTAGTTCCACAGGGTCGAAGCGCTGCACGCCGCCTCGGTGAGCGGCGTCGACGAGACGAAGGCGTACACCAGCCGCGGGTCGACGGCGGCGCGAGGCGTGAGCGGCGGCGGCGTTTCGCCGAGGAGGCACTCCGCGAACATCACCGTGCGGCTCGTTCCGTCAGTGACCTCCGCCAGGCGGATCGCCGAGTTGACGAAGAACATCCCTTCGGCGTCGAACGGCGAACCGCCCTCCGCGCCGCGGCCGGAGCACGCGGCATAGTTGGTCGGACCGTACGCCGTACTGACGGGGACGCCGCGGTCGCTCGGACAGAGAAAGTGAGGCAGGAGCGTCTGCACTCCCTCCTGGTTCTCGGCGGTCACGGCGTAGTCATTGCCGTAGAGGGGAAGATCGAGGTTGATCTTCGCCAGTGCGGCGCCCTGTTCCATGTAGGGCAACGCATGCGCGAGCGCCGACCACCGATAGAAGGTATGCGGAGTCGCCGGCGAGGCCGCGTACTCGCGCGCTTCGGCCCCTGACGGCAATCGGCCGCGGGCCGACTCGTAGTTCTGCATCGCGAGCGCGATCTGCCGCAGTCGATTCAAGCAATCGGTTCGCCGCGAGGTCTCCCGCGCCGCCTGGACGGCGGGGAGGAGCAAACCAGCAAGCACGCCGATGATCGCGATCACTACCAGCAATTCGACCAGCGAGAACCCCCGACTGAGCGACCGTCGCCCGATGCTCGGCGGAACCGTGCGTATGTCGACGCGACCACTCATCAAGGACGATCTCGCTGCCGGGCGGGTGGAATCGACTACCGACGGCGGCCCCAAGCGAGGACTGCCAAACCGCCGAAAGCCGACAGCATCATCGTAGCAGGTTCCGGCACGGAGGCGACGGCCGCCGACGGTTCGTAGCGAACGATGCCGGTCGGCAAGAACGAGCCGACGCCGGCCGATTGGTTGCCAAGGCTCCGTTGCCAGATCAGAAAGTCGGCGCCGTCGGTGTCGCGATCGCCGTCAAAGTCGCCGCCGGCGTCGACGCCGAAAGATGCTGTGAGGACCGTCAGATCGTCGCCGTTCACCACGTTGTCGCGATTGGCGTCGCCAGCCAGCAGCGGCGTGACGGTATCGGTCGCGGGATGGTAGCGAAGCACCGTGCCAGGAAAGAGTTGCCCAGGGTAGAAAGGATCGCTGGCGTTGTTATTCCCCAAGCTGGTGATGAGCATCGTGCCGTCGCCAGCTAGCGCGAGGCCAGACGGATACGCAATAGGCTTCTCCGTCGCTTGCACCGCAAAGATCTCTTCGCCATCGGGAGTGAAGTTGATGACGGCTGTTCCCGTGAGCGCCGCAGCGAACAGATCATCGCCGATAAACGTCAAACCATTGAGGCCACCGGCCGTGGAAGGAATAAACGCGCCGGGCGGGCCCTCGATCACTGCCCCGGCGCCGCTCGCGTACGTGCCAAGCGACGAAAAGCTGTCCTGCGCATCGTATTTCAGAATCGAACCGACGCCGAAAAACCCGAAATCGGTGACGTAGAGATCGCCTTCCGCGTCGAACGCCATGCCGCTGCGGCCGGTCGTGGCCGAACCGCTGCCGATCGTCCGCGTTAGCGTGGGGCTGCCGCCCCCAGCGGCGTTGTATTGGTAGATTTCGTTGCCCGTGAAGTCGGCGCCCGTTTGCGTGAAGTTGGCGAGCTTCGAGACGAACAGCGAATCAGGAGCGTTGACCGGATCGTAGGCGACGGCCCCAGGACCGGCGACGTCGGTGATGTAGTCGGTCGTGACGCCGGTCGGGACGTCGATCTTCACGACGCTCGCTTTCGAACCAGGCCCCGCGTAAGCGCCGAAGTTGGTCGCGTAGAGAAATCCTCCAGGGCCGAACGTTAGCGACGACGGCAGATCGAGTCCCGTCGCGGTGACGACGCGCAAGAAATTGCCGGTCGTCTCATCGAGCGCGATGATGCGATTGCCGGCCTGATCGGCAACCAATAGTTCAGCTCCGCTGGCGCCCGACAGAGCAAGCGACATGATGGCCAGCGCAGAACAAACGACGGCTGGAATGCGATTCATGATGTCTTCTCAAGTTGGTGAGCGTCGCGGCCGATCGGCGCGACAGGAGAGATTGCCTGGGATACTGCAAGAACTTCTGGCTTAATCCAGCGATGTCGGCGAACCGCAGGACGCGTCTTGCGAGCCCTGGTTGCCGGAAACTGGTACGCGAGGCTGCCGTGCCGCCGCCTCGCTCACAGCTAGGTGGGAAGGAACCGCCAAGGTAACAAAGGGGTGGTCGCAACGCAAATTGGGGACGCCTTAATGAGCTCGCATCGCCGGCGGAAGAAGCAAGGAAATGCGCGTTGGCGGATGCCCACTCGACATGTCAGCCCCAAATGACGAGGGACGTGGCGTGAATTGCAGTAGAAGCGTGCGACACGGCGCACAAAAAAGCGACCCCCGACTGGTTTCGGGGATCGCATCGACGGGTGGATTTTCTAGCGAAATTTCGAACCTCTGCTCGCTGACGCCATTCTCGGAACATACCCTCCCTACTTCATCGCGAGCTGGCTTTCTTGCCATTGCGACGGTAGTTCCGTCGCCGGCATCGTCGCCAATTGCTGAAGCTGCTTCAGCGTTTTCACGGCCTCGACCCGGCTGGCAAAATCGAGTTGCTGGTCAGTCGCGACGCGGTTTCTCAGCACGCCAATCTCGGTGGCTAGAGCCGCTCGGTAAACGTCGCTCGTCGGATCCTGCGGCGACCAGTTCCGCAGCAGCGAGTTGATCGTCGCCATCGACCCGGCGTACTTGGTGTGACGCAGAGCCGCTGGCCAAATTCCGGCGCCGCGCTTCACCGACTGGTAGAGCCGCAAGGCTACCGCCGTGTCGGCAGTCGCTTCAGCTTGCTGCCGTTCGCGATTCGTTTGGGCTTTGCGTTCGCGGAGCTCGTTCTCCATCCGCATGACGTCGTAACGGGACGCGGAACGTTGGTATTGAATCTGATCCTGCGCGGCGGTGACGCGGGTCCAAGTTTCCGCGGCAGTCGCTTCGTCCTTCAGAAACGAACCTTGGGCTCGGACCAGTTCCGCGGCGCCGGCGAGTTGATCGCCGAGGACCGTACTGCGGTGATCGTAGGCGATCACCTGGGCGGAAGCCTGCTGCTCGAATGCAACGGCGGCGAGGGCGAGCGTGGCGGCGGCGGCTGATAGGTTCGTGAAACGTGACATTGTTTGATCCCCTACTCTCTTGTGCATTCGGCGGCAGGCGTCGCCGGTTGTGGACGAGAGGAGGTGAACGCAAGCTTGGCGCCAATTCGCGGCCCAGCGAGTCGCTCCGAGCCAAACTTCATCCCAATTGCAGCGCAATTGCTTACCTAGCATAACTTTACACAGTTGCCGCCGCCGTCTGTCCGTCGCGTTGCTAAGGAGCGAATCGCTCCTGCCGGATCAATCTGACGACGGCTGGGACCGAAATTGAGATTCCTGCCGAAAGGTCTTCAGCGCATCGATCAATCGCCTCACATCGTCGGCGTCGTTGTAAGCATGAGCGCTCACGCGAATCCTACCAGCGCGGCACGCCAGCGCGACTCCGCGCTCTAGGCAGTGTCGGCGGACGGCCATCACGTCGGCCCCTGGGAACTTAAATGAGACGATGCCGCTCCGCTGTTCGGCGTTGCGCGGCGAAATGACGCTCAGCCCAAGTTGTTGTAACTCGCAACAGATCAGGTCAGTCACATCTAGAATAGCCGCCGCCACATTCTCGACGCCGAGCGACTGCAACAGGTCGACGCTCGCGCCCAGGCCGAACATGCCGGGAACGTTCAGTGAGCCCCCTTCGTAGCGCGAGGCGTCCTGCTTCAGCTTCAACTCGATATGGGTGTAATCGTAAGCATGAACCACGCTGTGGGCGCCGACGGCGGTTGCTCGCAGCAGCGGCAGGCGGTCGCGGCGGATGTACGCGATGCCAGCGCCTTCGGGGCCGAGCAGCCACTTGTGGCCGTCGGCGGCGAGGAAGTCGATCGGCGTCTGCCGCACGTCGAGCGGAAAGACGCCGAGTCCTTGAATCGCATCGACGAAAAGCAACGCTCCCTTGCGCGCGGCGATGTCGGCTATCGCGTCAAGATCGCGCCGGCAGCCGTTCGAGAACGCGACCCAACTCACCGTGATCAACCGCGTCCGTTCATCACAATGATCGGCAAGTTGATCGTAGTCGACGACGCCGTCGGCCGTCGGCAGTCGACGGGTTTCGACGCCGCGATCGGCCAGATGCATCCATGGATAGAGATTCGAAGGATACTCATCGGCCAGCGTCACCAAATTGTCGCCGGGACGCCAATCGAGCCCCTCGGCGACGAGATTGATCCCCGCCGTCGTGTTCGGGACGAGCGCGATTTCGTCGGGCGTGGCGCCGATGAGATTCGCCGCCGACTGCCGCATCGCCTTCAGTTGCCGGCCCCACTCCGGCCACATCGTATCCCCTTCGGCGACCGACTGCTCGACCCACGTCTGCATCGCCGCGGCGGCAGGTCCGGAAACCGGCGCCACGGCGGCGTGGTCGAAATAGGCCCAGCGCTGCGCCACCGGCATGGCGTCGCGAAGTCGCTCTCGCGTCTGGTCGATGTTGCGATTCACTTACAAACTCCGTCCATAGGAGACGTGCTAGAATTAACGCTCTATCGTATCCGTTCTCGGTTCCGCTGGTGAGTCCGTGCGAGGCGCAACATGAGTGACAACTCGACATTTCAGCGAGTCTTGAAATCGCTTGCGCTGTTCATGGTTGCTGCCCACGCCGTCGCAACAGCGAGCGGGCAGAATCCTGCGCATTCTGCCGCCGATTACGCAGTCCAACGAAACGCGATGGTCACGAAGGAAATCGAAGCGGCCGGCGTGAAGGACCCGCGCGTGCTCGACGCCATGCGCAAGACGCCGCGGCACGAGTTCATGCCAGCCGCGTATCGGCCCTACGCTTACATTGATGCGGCGCTGCCGATCGGCGATCGCCAGACGATCTCGCCGCCGTTCGTGGTGGCGTACATGACCGAACAACTCAATCCGCAACCAACCGATCGCGTGCTGGAAATCGGCACCGGCAGCGGCTATCAAGCGGCGGTCCTCAGCCCACTGGTGAAAGACGTTTACACGATCGAGATTGTCGAACCGCTCGGCCGCCGCGCGGAGCGAACGCTCGAGCGGCTCGGCTACAAGAACGTTCACGCGAAGGTGGGCGACGGCTACAAAGGTTGGCCCGCCGCAGCGCCGTTCGACAAGATCATCGTCACCTGTTCGCCCGAAAGCGTGCCGCAGCCGCTCGTTGATCAACTGCGCGAGGGGGGCGAGATGATCATTCCCGTCGGCGAGCGTTATCAGCAGAATCTGGTGCGGATGACCAAGCGCGACGGCAAGATGGTGAGCGAGCCGCTGCAGGCGACCCTCTTTGTGCCGATGACGGGCGCCGCTGAGGACGCGCGGCAGGTGCAGCCCGATCCGCTTCATCCCGCGATCCGCAATGGCGGGTTCGAGGATGTCGTCGGCAAGAGCGTTGCGCCAATCGGCTGGCACTACTTGCGGCAGGCGGCGACGGAGCAAAGCGAGGGGAACGCCAAGGCGCCGGAGGGCGTCCGCTGGTTGCGGTTCACGAACTCGCAGCCGGGAGTCGGCAGTCAGGCGCTGCAGGGGATGGCGATCGACGGCCGGAAAGTAAGCCAGCTTAAAGTCGCTTGCCAAGTGGCGGCCAAGGGCGTGGTCGCAGGTCCTGGCGAAGGGCAACTGCCGGCAGTGATCGTCAACTTTTACGACCAGCGGCGCGCCGTGATTGAATCGGTGACGCTCGGCCCCTGGAACGGCAGCTTTGCGTGGAAGCGCGAGGCTGGCAAATTCCGCGTCCCGTTGGCGACTCGCGAGGCTATCATCCGCATAGGACTTGGCGGCGCGACCGGGCAGTTGGAGATCGATGATTTGCAATTGCATGCGATGACTCCGCCAAAGTGATCGGCCGCGCGCCGTCTCGTAACGATTCCTCCGGCGACGGCGGGGCGGGGCGGCTGCTGGCTTTGATCGACAAGAACTACCGAGACCCCTCAGTCGTCAAAACCGGCTAATTCTTCGCAAGTTCCTTGAATTACGCCCCCTCGCTGCTATGTTGTCGATGTGTCGGTCGGGTGCGGTATTCCACTCGGCGTCTGCCGCTTGGCATGCCCCGCTCGACCACGGCTGGGATCGTGCCTCATTCGAAATGATCCAATTTCAGGTCCTCAGGGGGAAAGAACAGATGAGACTCGGCAACACTAGACTGGTCGCGGTCGCGGTCGTCGCGGCAGGGTTTGTCGCTGTTGCTGCCGGCGACGCGTTCGCGCGGTCGCGTGGCAGCGCGGGTTCCTACGGCAGCTACGGCTCGTCGGGAAGCTATTCCGGCGGCAGCTACGGCTCGGGCGGAAGCTACGGCGGCAGCTATGCCAGCTACGGCTATGCTTCGAGCGGCAGCTCGGGCAGCTATGCCAGCTACAGCAGCAGCGGGTCGTCGGGCAGCTACGGCCGTCCCGGCTTGTTCGCTCGTTGGCACGCCCGCAAGGCCGCCAAGCATGCCTCTTACGGCAGCTACGGGTCGGCCGGCAGCAGCGCCAGCAGCGGTTCGTACGGTAGCTACAGCACCTACAGCTCGTCGGGGAGCAGTGCCAGCAGCGGCTCGTACGGCAGCACGATCTACGAGTCGTACCCCGCTGAAGAAGCCACGCCGGCTGTTCCCGCTGAAGCTGCTCCGACGGAAGCCACCCCGCCGGCTGCTCCGAGCGCCTCGGCCACCGAAGCGACGATCTTCGTCAGCCTGCCGGCCGATGCGAAGATGTTCGTCAACGACCTCGCGACCAGCAGCACCGGAGCCGAACGTCACTTCGTGTCGCGCGGCCTGAAGCCGGGCCGGTCGTACTCCTACAAGCTGCGGGTCCAGTTCGACCGCGACGGCAAGCCGGTGACCGAAGACAAGGTCGTCCGTCTGACCGCTGGCGAGAACATTCAGCTGGCCTTCGGCGGCGCCGAAGCGGCTGACAAGACCGCCCAGACCGAGTTAAAGCTCAACGTCCCGGCCGGCGCCAAGGTCACTTTGGCTGGCGCCGCGACCGAGCAAACGGGCGAAACTCGCAGCTACACGACCGACAGCCTTGCCCCTGGCCAGAAGTGGGACGGTTACACCGTCCGCGTCGAACTGGAGCAAGACGGGAAGACGTTGGTCGAAGAGAAGACCCTCAACATCGAGGGGGGCAAGACCTACGAGCTCGCTTTCGAGCTGGCAGGGGATTCGCTGAAGGTGGCGGCTAACTAAGTTCGCCATTTTTCGCTCTTGACGCAAATTTACCCCCGCATCGGCGTTGACCGGTGCGGGGGTTTTTCGTTTGCTACACGCATACGGAACTGAAACCATCCCGCAGCGAGCCGCAGGGCTTATCCCTGCGGCCAGGAACGTCCTCAACGGGACGCGGCGCCTGTGGCCTTCATGAGCAAGCAACGTCCTGAACCTCCCCCTCAGCAAGTCGGCGGCGAGAAGAAGCCGAACGCGCCTCCAACACCGGAAGCAAAGCCGAAGCCAGCAAAGCCGGTGAAGCCGAAGGTCCCCTCCCCTTGGCCCTGGGGACCGTTCGCGCGCGTGTTGGCGAGCATGCTGGTGGCGTTTCACCTGTTCGTCGTGTTCATCTCGCCGTGGGAGATCCAGCTCCGCCCGTCGGTCGTGCCGATGGCCGAGCCGGGAGGTCCGCCGCTCGACGCCCAGGGTCGTCCGATTCCGCCGCAGCAGTTCGATCCCCGCACTTATCCGGCGCAGTTGCCGGTGCTGCCGATCGCGCTCACGAAGTATCTCCATCACTACGCGAACCTCCTCTACATCAACAACGGTTACGACTTCTTCTCTCCTGATCCGGGCGTGAGCCATCAGATCAAGTACGAAGTCTTCAACAACGCCGGCGAGAAGCTGGCCGAGGGCCAGTTCCCAAATCGCCGCGAGCAGTGGCCGCGACTGTTCTATCACCGGCACATGATGCTGGTGGAACAATCGCGCGACCCGATGGCTGCCGGCCAAGGCTGGGAGACCGCGATCGCCGAGCGCCTGCTCGAGAAGCATGACGGCGATCGGGTGCGCCTGGTGATGATTCGCCACCACCTCCTCACGCCGCATCAGGTGAAGGAAGGAGTCCGCATTGACGGCCCCGCCACGTACGAGGAAATCGGCGTGATGAATCACAACCGCACGCGGTCTCGCGCCTCGGAACAGGCTTCCGCGGGAGGGACGCCATGACCACGCTCGTCGCCTCGACTCGCAACTACTTCGCTGAACTCTGGCGGGCCTGGAACAACTTCTGGTTCACGCCGACCGACCCCGCGACGCTGGCGCTCATCCGCCTGCTCGCCGGCGGGATGATGCTCTACACCCACTTCGTCTGGTCCTTCGACCTGGCGGGCTTCATCGGCCGCGACGGCTACACGCCGGTCGAATTCCTCAATCAGATGCCGGGGCGCGAGTGGTCGGTCTGGTCGCTATTCGACTGGATCGGTCCGAATTGGCTGCTCTGGACGGTGCATCTCCTGGCGCTCGGCGTGTTTCTCTGCTTGTTTCTCGGGCTGTTCTCGCGAGTCGCGGCGGTGCTGGCCTACCTGCTGGCCGTGTCATACGTCCAGCGGGTGACGCCGGGGGCTTACTTCGGCCTCGACAAAACCAACTGCATGCTGGCGATGTACCTCATGCTGGGCCCGTGCGGGGCGCGTTACTCGCTCGATCGGCTCTGGCGGCTGCGACGCGGCGACGCCAGCGAGCCGGCGCCGAGCACCGCGGCGAACATCGCCATCCGACTGATGCAACTCCATCTCTGCGTCGTCTATTTCTTCTCGGCGCTGGCCAAGCTCGAAGGAAACACGTGGCGGCTCGGCACGGCGGTGTGGTGGGCGGCGAGCAACTACGAGTATCAGTCGTTGCCGCTCACTTGGCTCGCCGATTGGCCGATTCTGATCGCGATGTTCACTCATGCGACAGTTTTCTGGGAACTCTCCTACCCCTTCCTGGTGTGGAATCGGTTCACGCGGCCATGGATGATCTGGATGGCGGTCGCAGTGCATGGCGGGATTGCTCTGTTCATGGGAATGATCACGTTCGGGCTCGCAATGATTTTTGCGAATCTGTCGTTCCTCAAGCCAGAGACGGTGCGGCGGTGGGTCGATCCGGTCGCGAGTCGCGTGTCGTTGGCGATTGTGGGGAAGAAGGTGGGGTAGGTTTGGTCGTGGGCGTCGCGTATTCGCTCTTCCTCGATCGACATTCCGCGAATCCAGATTGCAGCGCCTCGCGGCGCGAGCGAGAATGAGGCGGTCGTCTCGGCCGCCGTCTCTTGAGTCCAGGAACCGAATCGCATGTCGCGTCGCGCCGTTTACACCGGATCGTTCGACCCCATTTCATTGGGGCACTTGAACGTCATCGAGCGCAGCAGCCGGCTGGTCGACGAGCTGATCGTCGGCGTCGGTCACAACATCGACAAGCAATCGCTCTTCACGGCCCAAGAGCGGGTCGATCTGATCAAGCTCGTCACGAAGGATCTGGCCAACGTCGAAGTGAAGATGTTCTCCGGGCTGGCCGTCCGCTTCGTTCGCGAATGCGGCTCGCGCGTGATCGTCCGTGGGGTGCGCTCACTGGGCGACATCGAAGCGGAGTTTACGATGACGCTAGCCAACCGGCAGCTCGATTCAGATATCGAGACGGTTTTTCTGATGGCGGACGATCAGTTCTCGCACGTGTCGAGTTCGCTGATCAAGCAGATCGCGCCGCTCGCCGGGGACGAGGAATTGGCGCGCTTCGTGCCGCGGGTGATCATTCCGCAACTGCGGGCGAAGATCGGATAAAGCCGCGACCGGCGGTCGCGGCTTTATCGCACTGAGCTGCGGCTTTCCCGGCGATAGCCGCGCGGCGTCTGCCCTGTCTGTCGTTTGAAGGCGACCGACAAATATTCCGCATGCGGAAAGCCCGTGCGGCGGGCGATTTCGGCAAGCGTCAGATCAGTCTCGCGCAGCAGCCGCGACGTCCGCTCGATGCGGATCCGCATGATTTCGGCGTGGGGCGTCCGGCCAATCAGTTTCTGGAAGCGATGCTCCAGCATCCGCCGCGAAAGGGGCACGACGCGCAGCACGTCGCCCACCGAAATGCCGTCGCAGGCGTGTTCGCGAATGAATCGCAGGGCCGCGACCACGTCGGGATCGTCGACGGCGTAGACGTCGCTC
The DNA here is from genome assembly GCA_041740115.1 of Pirellulales bacterium. Taxonomy (GTDB): domain Bacteria; phylum Planctomycetota; class Planctomycetia; order Pirellulales; family Lacipirellulaceae; genus Lacipirellula. The sequence continues at coordinate 11,020 of JBGSMO010000506.1, read as the reverse complement.
GACTGCCGCTGCGCGACGCCGCGCGGCGGAATGAGGATCGCCTCGCCGACGATGCGTTCGCCGCTCATCATCCGGTCGAGGAGCTTGGCGGCCTCGTAACCGGCGCGGTGGGTATCGGGGATCACGCTCGACAGTGGCGGCGTGCAGAGTCTGCAAAGTCGCGCGTCGTCGTCGACGCCGATGACGGCCATCTGCTCCGGCACGGCAATGTCGAGTTCGCGGCAGACGTCGAGGAGTTGCTGGCCGCCGAAATCGTAGCAGGCCATCACGCCGATTGGTTTGGGAAGCTTGCGGACCCAGGCGATCAACCGCCGCCGTTCGCGGGACCAGGAGTAGCCTTTCTCAGCGCGCGACGCCGCGCGGAAGACCTGGCAGTTGCAGCCGCTCTGGCGGGCGAACTCAGTGAAGTGACCTTCGCGCCACTGCGACCAGTTGAAATCGGGTTCGCCGTAAAAGGCGAGTTCGCGGAAACCGCGTTCGATCAGGTGGCTGGCCGCTAACTGGGCGATTTCGCGGTCGTTAGTTTCAACCCAAGGCAAATGGGGAACGCGGCGGGCGGCGCTCACGTCGACCGCGGGCAGTCCCGAACGCTTGACCGCCGTGGCGATCGCCTCCGTTTCGATCCGGGCGATAATGCCGTCGCCCTGCCAATTGCTGAACCAGAGAGGGGGCTTCGCTCCGCGCTGTTGTTCGCCGATGTAAATCGACCAAAGCTCATGCTCGCGTTGGTACGCGATGATCCCGTCAAGCAGCCCGCGCGCGTAAGCGTTCGAAGTTTCTAGCAGCAGGGCGACGGAGCGTCGTTTACGCATGGGAGCAAGTGAACTGCGGAAGGAAAAAGCTGAACCGCCAAGGACGGCAAGAGCGCCAAGGAAATACAGGGAAACAACGACCGCGAATCACGCGAATCTTCGCGAATGAAGCAATTGATTGAATTTCATTCGCGTCAATTCGCGTGATTCGCGGTTAGATTCTTCTCTTCTCCCTTGGCGCTCTTGGCGTCCTTGGCGGTTCGGTATTTTGAATACCGGCCAGGATGGCCGGGCTCTTGTTGCTGGGCGGTTCATCGAATCGACTGATGGAGTGTAAATTCGCCAGTCGTTCAGTTTAATCGCATCGGTGAAAGATCGCATCTCTTCTGCGCTTTTTCTCATTTTGGCTTGCATCCGAGGCGACTAGGATCGATAGTTTGGGAACTCCTCCCATTCACGCGGCAGACAGTCCGCGGACTACTCTCTTGGCTTGTAAAGGGGCGGCGACATGGCAACCGGAGGCAACGGGGCAACCCGACCAGTGCGCGTGGCAATGGTCGGTCTCGGATTCGGGGCCGAATTTCTACCGATCTACAAGAAGCATCCTGACGCGGAGGTGGCCGCCGTCTGCCGCCGGGACGTGGCGGCGATGAACAAGCTGGCCGATGCGCTGGAAATCAACAAGCGCTACGCAAAGTACGAAGAGGTCCTCGCCGATCCGGAGATCGACTTCGTCCACATCAACAGCCCGATCCCCGACCATGCGTGGATGAGCATGGAGGCCCTCAAGGCGGGCAAGCACGTGATGTGCACTGTGCCGATGGCCACGAATATCGCCGACTGCGAGAAGATTTGCCAGTTGGTCGCCGACACTGGCCTGAAGTACATGATGGCCGAGACTGTGGTCTACAGCCGCGAGTTCTTGTTCATCAAGGAGCTCTACCAGAAGGGCGAGTTGGGCGAGATCCAGTACATGCAGGCCTCGCATCCGCAAGACATGGATGGCTGGCCCGAGTATTGGGAACGGATGATCCCGATGCATTACGCCACGCACGTCGTGAGCCCGGTGCTGGGATTGGTCGACGGGCGGGCTGAGTACGTCTCGTGCTTCGGCTCGGGCCGGGTGCGCGACGACATCCGCGAGAAGTCGGGGAACTCGTTCGCCGTCGAGTCGTGCCACATCAAGATCGCCGAGAGCGACGTGAGCGCTCACATCTGGCGGTTTCTGTACGACACGGCCCGGCAGTACCGCGAAAGCTTCGATGTCTACGGGACGAAGAAGTCGTTCGAGTGGTCGCTGGTCGAAGGCGAGCCGCACGTCTTGCATACGGCGAAAAAGCCGGAGCCGGAAATCGCCGAGAAGGTCGAAGTCCCCGACTACGCCCATCTGCTGCCGGCCGAGATTCAAAAATTTACCCGTTCGATCGAAGACGCCGACCACCTGTCGTTCCTCCAAGGGGGCGGTCACGGCGGCTCGCATCCTCATCTGGTCAACGAGTTCGTCCGGGCGCTGGTCGACGACCGCGATCCGTGGCCGAACGCGGTAACGAGCGCCAACTGGACCTGCGTCGGCATTCTGGCCCACGAATCGGCCCTGGCCGGCGGCGCCATCAAGCAGTTGCCCGAGTTCACTCGCACGCGATAGTTCATAGACGCCCTCCGGCCCTCCGGCAGGCGTCCCACGTTTGCTCTCAATTGCGAGAGCAGGCACAGGTACTTAATAGGAACTTCCTCGATGACGAAGCTCTCCAGCGCGCTCGGCGCGCTCTTGTCTGTGGCCGTCGTGACCTCGCTCGTTTCCGCTCACGAAGGGCATGATCACGACAAGTTCGTGAAGCACTCCTTCAAGAAGGAGCAACTCTCGAAGGATTTCTTTGGCGAAGGGGCGGCGTTCGGCGACGTCAACCATGACGGAGTGAACGACATCGTCTCCGGCCCCTACTGGTACGCCGGGCCGAAGTTTTTGGAGCGGCACGAATACTACCCGGCCAAGCCGTTCGACGTCGCCGGTTACTCGGAGAATTTCCTCGCCTACACGCACGACTTCAACGGCGACGACTGGGACGACATCCTGATCATCGGCTTCCCCGGCGCCGAAACGTCTTGGTTCGAGAATCCGCAGGGGAAAGAGGGCCCCTGGAAGCGTCACGTCGCCCTCGCGGTGACCGACAACGAATCGCCGATGTTCACCGATGTCACGGGCGACGGCACGCCGGAGCTTGTCTGCATGACCGGCGGGCAGATTGGCTACGCCGAGATTCCGGAAGATCCGACGCAACCGTGGAAGTTCCAGGCTGCGTCGCCAGTGCGCGGCTATCAGCGATTTACGCACGGCATCGGAGCGGGCGACGTCAACGGCGACGGCCGCATCGACTTGCTCGAGCAAAACGGCTGGTGGGAACAACCTGAAAAGATCACCGCCGAACCGTGGGCCTTTCACGAAGTGAAGTTCAGCGAGCCCGGCGGTTCGCAGATGTATGCCTACGACTTCGACGGCGACGGCGACAACGACGTCCTCACGGCGAAAGAAGCCCACTCCTACGGACTCTCCTGGTTCGAGCAGGTCAAGGACGGGGACGAGATCAAGTTCATCGAGCACAAGTTCATGGGCGAGAAGCCCGAGGAGAACGACTACGGCGTCGCCTTCTCGCAACTCCACGCGGTCGATCTGGCCGACATGGATGGGGACGGCGTGCTCGACATCGTGACCGGCAAGCGCTGGTGGGCGCACGCCGAGCATGACCCGGGCGCCTTGGAGCCGGCCGTTCTCTTTTGGTTCCAGACGGTACGCGACAACGGCACGGCGCGATTCGTGCCGCACCTTATAGACAACAACTCGGGCGTCGGCACCCAGGTGGTCGCGCGCGATTTCAACGGCGACAAGCTGCCCGACGTCATCGTCGGCAGCAAGAAGGGGACGTTCGTCTTCACGCACAAGGCCGAGGAAGTCGACGAGAAGACGTGGGACGAAGCGCAGCCGAAGTTGCGCGACGGCGTCGAGAAGCCGACCATCGGCGAGCATGCCGCCGATAGCGGTAAGGCTGCAGCGACGGAGAACGCCGACGACTTTCCTGCGACGGCGGAAAATGGCCGCCGGCTAAATCTCGACTTCGAGAAAGGGAATCTCTCCGATTGGACCGCCACTGGCCAGGCGTTCGCGAATCAACCGATCGAAGGAAACACGGTCCACGACCGGATTCCCGACGGCACCAGCAACCTGAAGGGTCTCTACTGGATCGGCACCTATGAGGGTCAAGGCGATCACCTGCAGGGCGAGTTGACCAGCATTCCGTTCAAGGTGACCCACCCCTACGCCAGCTTCCTCGTCGGCGGCGGCTCGGGCAGCGCGCTCGGCGTGCAGATCATCGACAAGGAAACGGGGGAAGTTCTCCACCACGCCAGCGGCCGGATGAGCGAAGACATGGCGCCGGTGGGCGTCGATCTCACGAAGCAGCTGGGGAAAGAAATCTTCATTCGCGTGCTCGACCACGGCAGCGCCGGTTGGGGGCATGTGAACTTCGATCACTTCCGCTTCCACGACGAGATGCCGAAGATCAGCGCGAGCGATGCGCCGACGAGCGTCGACGAATATCCCTACGCCGGCCTGCCGGGGCAGGAAGCGGTCGACATCATGAAGCTGCCGCCGGGATTCAAAGCGATTCTGGCCGCGCAAGAGCCTGACGTGAAGCAGCCGATCGCAATGGCGATCGACGATCGCGGCCGCGTGTGGGTGGCGGAGGCCTACGAATATCCGGTGCGGGCGGCCGAAGGCAAAGGGCGCGACCGCATCTTGATCTTCGAAGACGCGAACGGCGACGGGAAGTTCGATTCGCATAAGGTGTTCGCCGACAACCTCAATCTCGTCAGCGGCATCGAGCTCGGCTTCGGCGGCGTCTGGGTCGGCGCCGCGCCCTATCTGCTGTTCATCCCCGACCGCGACGGCGACGACGTACCGGACGGCAAGCCAGAGGTTCTGCTCGACGGCTGGGCCTACCAGGACACGCACGAGACGCTCAACACATTTATATGGGGACCCGATGGTTGGCTTTACGGCTGCCACGGCGTGTTTACGCACTCGCGCATCGGCAAGCCGGGGACGCCGGACGAAAAGCGAATTCCGCTCAACGCCGCGATCTGGCGTTACCATCCGACGCGGCACGTGTTCGAGATCTTCACCGAAGGGACGAGCAATCCGTGGGGCGTCGACTTCGATGACAACGGCCAAGCCTTCAGCACAGCCTGCGTCATCCCCCATCTCTACTACAACATTCCGGGCGCCCGCTACCAGCGGCAGGCGGGGAACCAATTCAACCCCTACACCTACGCCGACATCCAGACGATCGCCGACCATCGCCACTACGTCGGCGAGAATCCGCACGGAGGCAACGGCAAGTCGAACGACGCCGGCGGCGGCCACGCCCACTCGGGCGCGATGATCTATCTCGGCGGCGCCTGGCCTGAAGAGTATCGCGGCCGGATCTTCATGAATAACATTCACGGCCAGCGGCTGAACACCGACATTCTCAAGCCGCAAGGCTCGGGATTCGTCGGCAGCCACGGCCCCGACTTCCTGCTGACGGGCGACCTGGCGTCGCAGATTCTCAACATCCGCTACGGACCGGACGGCAACTGCTTTCTGATCGACTGGTACGACACGAACGCTTGCCATCACAACAACATTGAAGGTCACGATCGGAGCAACGGCCGCGTTTACAAGATCGTTTACGGAGACAAGCAGGCGACCGAAGTCGATCTCAACAAGCTCGACGACGTGGCGCTCGCGAAGCTGGCGCTCGACAAGAATGACTGGTATGTCCGGCATTCGCGTCGGCTCCTCCAAGAGCGGGCCGCGACGGGCAAGTTGAGCGAGGCCGCGCGGCAGGAACTCGTCGGCATCGCCAAGGACAACGCCGATCCGACGCGCGTCCAGCGGGCGATGTGGGCCCTGCACGTGACGGGCGGACTGCCGGCCGATTTGGCAGCGGCGCTCCTGAAGCATCAATCGCCCTACGTCCGCGGCTGGGTGATTCAGCTCTCGTGGGATGGCGGCAAGTCGCCCTCGCCGGAGATGGTGCAGCAATTAGCCGTGATGGCGCAGCAAGATTCGTCGCCGGTGGTGCGGTTGTTCATCGCCGCTGCCCTGCAGCACGTAGCGCCGGCCGATCGCTGGGCGACGCTCGAAGCGCTCACCCGCCACGCGGAAGACGCCGACGATCACAATCTGCCGCTGATGTATTGGTACGCCGCGGAACCGTTGGCGACCGCCGATCCAGATCGGGCGCTGAAGTTCGGCCTGTCGTGCGGCAAGACGATTCCGCTGTTGCGGAAGTTCATGATCCGCCGGATCGCGAGCATCGACGGCGCCGAGGCTTTGGCGTCGCTAGTGGAAGCGGTCGCTGATTCCAACGACCCGACGGAACAACTCGAACTGATCGCCGGCATGCGGCAGGCGCTGCAGGGGCAACGCCAGGTGGCTCAGCCCAAGAACTGGGCCTTCGCCGCGGCGAAGGCCGCTAAGAGCAGCGACGAAAACGTCCGTCGCGAGGCGACGGCGCTGGGAGTGACCTTCGGCGACAAGAACGCGATGGCGTCGCTGCGGGCGACCGTTGATTCCGCCGGGACGGGCGCAGAGGCACGTCGTCAAGCGATTGACGCCCTACTGCGGGTGAAGGATCCGGAGCTGCTGCCGTCGCTGCTGAAGCTGCTCGCCGATCCGGAACTTCGCGAACCGGCGCTGTCGGGACTCGCGTTGTACGACGATCCTTCGGTTCCCGCAGCGGTGCTCGCCATCTATGGCGATGCTTCCCCGGGCGCCAAGCGGGCCGCATTAGCGACCCTTTGCTCGCGCCCCGCGTACGGCGTTGAACTGCTGAAAGCGATCGAAGCGAAGCAGATCGCGGCGGCCGATCTTTCGGGCGACTTGGTGCGCCAGTTGCAGAACCACAAGAACGCCGACCTCGACAGACTGCTGGCCGACGCTTGGGGCCAAGTCCGCAGCACCCCCGCCGACAAGGCGGCGATGATTGTCGCCCTGCGCGAGATGCTGAAGAATCCACCGGCGAAACCCGACTTGCAGCTTGGCCGCGCGGTCTATGTGAAAACCTGCCAACAGTGCCATACGCTCTATGGCCAAGGCGCCAAGATCGGTCCCGACCTCACCGGTTCCAATCGGGCGGACGTGGAATACTTGCTGTCGAACATCGTCGATCCGAGTTCGGTGATCTCAAAGGATTACCAGCAGACGGTGATCCTGACGATCGACGGCCTGGTCATCTCCGGCTTGGTTCGCTCCGAAGACGACAAGTCGGTGACGATTCAGACGACGACCGAAACGATCGTCGTGCCCAAGGACGAAATCGAAGAGCGCCAACTGAGCGACGCTTCGATGATGCCCGACGATCAGCTGAAGCAGTTCGTGCCGCACCATGTCGCGTCGCTTTTCGCTTACTTGCAAGCGAAGGAGCAGAACCCGGTACTCGCTCAGCCTGACAATCAAGAGCTCTTCTTCAACGGCAAGGACCTGAGCGGCTGGAACGGCAACCAGGAGCTTTGGTCGGTGCAAGAGGGCGAGATCGTCGGCCGCAGCCAGGGCAAGGGACTGGAAAAGAACGAGTTTCTCTTCAGCGACTTCGCAGCGGAAGATTTCGAACTGACGTTCCAGGTGAAGCTTATCGACGACGCCGGCAATAGCGGCGTCCAGTTCCGCAGCCAGGAGGCTGAGCATGGCGAGGCCCGCGGCTACCAGGCCGACATCGGCCCCGACTGGTGGGGCAAGCTGTACGAAGAGCTGGGCCGTGCGCTGCTCTGGGATAAGCCGGGCGAGCAGCATGTCCGCAAGGGCGAGTGGAACGACTACAAGATTCGTGCCGAAGGGAGCCGTATCCAAACCTGGATCAACGGCAACCTCTGCGTCGACCTCGACGACCCCGAAGGTGCGCGCCGCGGCCGTTTCGCGCTGCAGCTTCACTCCGGCCCCGCGACGGAAGTTCGCTTTCGGGACCTGAAGCTGAAGGTCCTCAACGTCCCCGCCGCCAGCGAAGCGACGGCGAAGGTCACTTCTGCAGAATGAGGCGGTTGTTTCGCGTCAGCAGCAGCCGGTAGGTTTCGCCCGCGTGGGTGATCTCGACGACGCGCGCGCCTTGGAACAACTCGGCGGACTCGACGCTGCGCGGCTCAGGCGACTGCGGCGCTGGCTGCGCGGAAGCGGGAGGAAGCGAGTCGGTCATTGCTGATCCTCCCTTTCCGTAGAAGGCTTGTCAGCGGACGCTGGCGGACACGATGATTGGCGCCGCGACTGCGACAAGGCCGCCAATCGCCCCGCCAACCAGGAAGATCGGACGACGTCGCCCCGCTCAATGCAGAGCTGCAGCGATTGGTGCAAACAGCAGCGGCAGTTGATCCCTTCGATTTCTGCGCGGGTCAGTTCGGTAAACGTCCGGTAGGCATCGTCGAGTTGCCCCATCCGCGCCAGTTGCATGGCCAGCGAGATGCGATAGCGCGGCTCCGCCGGATTGAGCCCGATCGCCCGTTGCAGCATGGCGAGCGACAGTTGCGGCGGTCGCCCGAGGCGGGCCAGCGTGTTCGCCGCGGCAAAACAAATCGCGTCGTCATCGGGCCGCAGTCGTCCCGCGCGCCGGCAAACGGCCATCGCCGCTTGCCAGCGTTCCAGCGAGCAGAGCCCGTTGTAGAGGGACTCCCAAAGTTCGGCGGGAAACTCCGGATCGGCCGTCAGGTCGGCCAACAAGCTCGCCGCCGACGCCCGATGCCCGTTCCGGACATAGCCAGCCGCCAGCACGAGCAATCCCTCGTACCCCAGCGGAACCAAGGCCAAAGCCCGCTGAATATTATCGAACGCCTCGGCCTGCCTTCCCTCGCGCTGCAGCAGCACCGCCCGCAGCCGCCACAGGGCTCCCTCCTCCGGCTGGCGGGCCAATTCGGCCTCGAGCACGTCGATGGCCGCCCGCGGAAATCCCCGCTGAAACAGTTCCGTCGCCCGCCGGGCGGCGTCTGGATGGGTCGCCTGCTCGGTCATGGTTGATCGCTCCGGGAAGAAATCGGCTAGCTGGCGGGGCCGCAAAGGGCGTTGGCTGGCGGGAAAATCAAGGTTTTTACGACATCAGCCCCATTGACGTGGGCATCAGGTCCGATAATCTATCGCTACTGAGACTCGATATCAAGACCGCCGATCAAAAGCAGATCGCTTCGCCTGGACGCCGGTCGCGCAGGAGCAACGACAGGAGACTCACGTCTGTAGCCAGCCCGATGCATCGCGAACGTTCGCATGCACAGGTCCGGTTCCGTCAATCCACGCGGAAGTTCGTTCATGACTAGCGAGCTTCCGCACCACCCACCTTTGGAGTCACCGTCTAATGATTCGCCGCTTTGCTCTGGCCTTGCTCGCTTGCTTGCCGTTGTCGGCCGCGCACGCCAACACGTTCTTCACTGATCAAGCCTCCCCGGCGACCGGTTCGTTCGAGTGGGATAACTTCATCTCGACCACCAACGTCGTAACGGACTACTCCGCGCTCCACGCTCCGAACCTGTCGTCGGGCGTCGGCGCCGCCACGGTAAAGGGCGGCGTCGTGCCGCCCCCGACGTTTGCTCCGCCGGCGCAAGTTGCCACCGGTTCGCTCTATACCGGTAGCAGCAATGGGCGGTTTACGACGGCGCTCAGCAGCGCTTCGACCATCGAGGCAAATACCACCGTCGTCGCGCAGATTGCCTTTGAAGCAGTCGGAAACAACTCGATCGTCGATTCAACGTTGCTGCTGAACGGAGTTGCTCCAGTCGAATTCGTCGATCGCGGCGTTGCCGGCGATTTCCACTACTACTGGGCCGAATGGCAACTCCCCGCTGCCGCCGACTACACCGCCTTGTTCGACACCGCCGCCAACCATTCGGCGCTCGCGGGCGTGCAACTCGACTACTACAACGCCGCCACGATGTTTGACGCCGTTGCCGCCGCCCCGATTCCTGAACCGGCCGCGCTGACGGTCGCCGCCATCGGGCTACTGAGCGTGACGGCGCTGCGACGCCGTCACGCAGTCGCCTAACCGAACCCCGCTTGATGGACATCGAAAAGCCGTCGGCATTGAGCCCCACTTAATGCCGACGGCCCTTGTGTTTCCCGCAAAGAAGATCCCTGACCAGATGCTTGAAAAGCCCTCATTGTCGCTTCGAAGCACTTGCCTCCCCGCCGCACTGGCGTGTGGGCGAATCGCCTTGATGGCCGCGGCTTGCCTGGCTTCGGCCAATGCCCAAGCTCAGACGATCAACTACTTCAACGATCTTCCCGAGATCCAGATGTGGTCGTACCCGATCGCTTCGGCCAACGGTCCAGGCTCGGTGCGCGACCGCGGGGCGACGTTCGCCGCATTTTCCGAGACTCAGAACGGCGCACCGACGTTTTTTCAAGGAACCGGAACCGAACCGACCCGCCGCGGCAGCGTCCTCGTCGCCGCCAACACGTCGACGATGGTTCCGCTGGTCGATGCGTCGCGATATCAGATCAACTCGCTGAAGATCAAGATGACCCTCCTGGGCTCGTTGATCTTGCCGGAGTTCGGATTAACTCTGGCTTACGACGGCACGCTCGACGAATCATCGGCAGTCGTCGGCGGCACGGACAGCGACGTCGGACATCCGGTCGAAATGTACGGCGTCGGCTTCCAGAACGAAATCACGACGTTCGGCTTCGGCGCCACGCCGACAGCGAACTCTTTCGCGCTGCGACAGCAGCGTTGGGTTGGGTCTGACCCGTATAGCTATTATGCCATCGACGCCAATGGTCGCGACGCAGAGAACTCGCTCGTCGGCGGCTATAGCGCCACCGAGCCGAGCCAGACGACCGCTCAATTCACGCCGACTCCCCTAGCCGTCGGCAAAGTCTACGACAGCGGCGGAATCGAACTCGCGCCAGGGTCGATGCTCGCCACCGGCAATCTCTTTGAGTTCGTGCCTAATCTGAGCAATCCGGGCATCCTCGCCTATGTGCAGCAATCGCTGTCGCAGGGCCACCTTGGCTTCGCCTTCTCGTCGCTGTTCGAACCCGACGGGCAAAACGGTACGGTCGCCTACCCTGACTTCTATCTCGACGACCTCGACGTCGGGCCCAATCCCAGCGGCGCCGGCCCGACGATCGCGCTCGACGTCACCATTCTGCCGGAGGAACCGACCGGCCCAGCAGGCGACTACAACGCCGACGGCGTCGTCGATGGCGCCGACTTCCTGGTCTGGCAGCGAACGCTTGGCACGGCGGCGACGCCGGC
>JBGSMO010000439.1:0-15515 GCA_041740115.1 Pirellulales bacterium | reverse complement strand
TTCGCCATGCTCGAAGTCGAGGTCGAGCAGCGTCGCGTCGGCGATGGTCAGTTGGCCGCTCGGGTCGATGGCGAAAGCGCCGGCGGCGTCGCCGTCGATGATCGAGTAAACGAGCGTCTCGGCCGGGACGTCGGCGTCGGTTGCAGCCGCTTGGCCGACAATTGTGCTGCTCAGCGAGTTCTCGTCAATCGAAAAAGTTTGGGATGCGCCTGCTGCGAAAGCCGGCCCGTTGTCGTTGGCCGGAAGTACGTTGATTGTGACGGTCTGCTCTGCCGTGTGGAGTCCGTCGGAGACTAGCACCGTCAGCACGGCGACTTGCTCGCCGTCGTCGAAGTCAAGATCAAGCAGGCCGGCGTCGACGATCATCAACTGGCCGTTGGCGTCGATCGCGAAGGCGCCCTCCGGAGCGCCGGCGACGATCGAATAGGCAAGCGGTTCGACTGGCGCATCGGGATCAGTCGCCGCCGCGACGCCGACGATCGTTCCGTCGGGCGAATTCTCTGGAAGGGCCAGCGTTTGCGAAGCTCCGGCCGTGAAGATCGGCGCCGTCAGGTTCAGCGGCGACGCGGTGAGGGTGAGATCGTCAATGCCCAGGCCATGATCGGCGTCCGCATCGTTATCATCCGACCATCGCAGCACCAGTTCCTCGCCAGGCGCCCACGCGACGCCTGATATCGTCGCCGTCATGATCGCGCGATTGGCCGCATCGTTGCCATCGAGCGTGCGGACCGTTCCGCCATGCTGAGGCGCCGTGAAGTCGAGCGCCCGCACGGCGACGAAGGTCTCTTGTTCTAATGTAACCCCTTCGCCGATCGCATACTCGAATCGCAATGCTTGCGCCGCGAGCGCGCCGCTTTCTTGCCACTGCTCGCCGGCGAATGTCAGCGTGAAGTTGGTAAGCGCGCCGCCGGAATCGTTCGTCAACGTCACGCCGTAGGCGTAGCTTCCTAGTTCGTTCGCAATCGAGCCGAGCGCGCGATCTGGCAAGTCGAGGCCGCCGAAGCTGCGCATCGACGACGACGCCGAATTTCCGCTGTCGGCGATGAACGTCACGAAGTCGCTTTGACCCGCCGGTTTGTAGAGTTGCCAACCCGCCATGCCGACCGCTTCTATGGGCCGCGCGTCGAGGTCGGTCAAGCCGCCGAAGAAGAACGACGTGCCGGCATCGGGCAGCGTGTTGAAGTCTTGCGAGTAGTTGCCTGTGAAGGAGATGGCGCTCAGCATCGCCCGCGATTCGAGTCCCTCGACGACGAGCCGGCGCCCCGCGATCGCCTTCGATCTCGAATGTCTTGCTGAGCGTTCTGATCGAGGGGCGTCGAACTGACTCAACCGTCGTCCTGGACGATGACGGAAATACATAGGTCTTGCGACGTCGAGCCGCACGTTGTGGAAGAGGCGGCGACGACGTGCACCGTGCGCATGCGGACCGCCAACGATTGATCAGGAGCGATTCCCAAGCATGAGAAAAACGCGAAAGACGCAGAGAATAGGTCGTCTCACAATATAACCAGGAGCCGTCGGATTCGAGCGCCGCGAGCAGGCGATTTCGTCAAAATTGGTCGATCTCGGCGCCGCGGGCCGACTCCATGGACCGGTTGGCCCGCACCGTGAGGCCCCCGCATGGGGGCCCCGCGGCATAACATTTCCCGCCGGCAGATCACGGCGCGGCGCGCGAGGCCCGCCAGCGCTCTCGCACGAGGAACACCGCGACGCCGCTGGCATAGACCCCGCCGAGCAGCGCCAACAAGGACCCGGCGCTCGTCGCCAGCAGGAACAGCCAGCCGGTGAGAGCGATCAGGCTCGGCAACGGATAGAGCCACATCCGGAACGGCAGCGGGTCGGTTCCGCGGCGCCGCACGACGTGCAGGGCCACAATCTGGCCGATGAACTGGACGACGATCCGCACGGTGACGGCGCCATCGATGACAACCTGCAATGGAACGAAGCAGAACAGCGCAGTTAGCACGCACAGCAGAGCGAGCGCCGCCCAGGGGTAACCTTTCGTTGGATGCAACTGCGCAAACGGTGCGAAGAAGTCGCCGTTCTTCGCCGCAGCATATAAGATGCGCGAGTAGCCGAGCGTCATGGCAAAAAGACCTGCCAGACAAGTCCAGATAATGAGCAGCGTAAATCCCGCCGCCGCACGCTCGCCGTGCAGCTTCGTCATGAACGCCCCCGCGATGTTATCGTTCGCCAGGCTCCCTTTAGTCACAGCTTCTTGCCAAGGGACGACGCCGATGAACGCCAGGTTCATCGCCATGTAGATTGCGGCGACGATCACGATCGACAACAGCACGGCCCGCGGAATCGTCTTTTCCGGATTCCGCACTTCTTCGCCGAGGTGACAGATGTTGTAGTAACCGAGGTAATCGTAGACCGCCACCGTCATCGCGGCGCCGAGGCCGATGACGAACCTCTTGTCGAGCTTGAACGCGTCGGCGGGAAACGTAATTTTCGAGGCGTCGAAGTTGAGAGCGCCGAGCACGATCACCGTTCCGACGGCGACAAGGACGCCCGCGACGAGCACGGTGCTCAGCCACCCCAGGGAGCGAATCCGTTGGCGGAGCGCAAGGTAGATAATCCCTACGAACACGCAGGCCGGCAGGCCAATGGCAACCGTATCGTTCCAGCCCCAGCGATACGCCAGTTCACGGTAATCGGGCGCCAGCGAGATGGCAAACTTCGACGCCCCGATATAGCCAGAGGCGACCTCGAGCGTGCCGCTCACCAGGAACTGCCAGATGAATAGGAACGGCAGCAGCTTGCCCCAGAGCGAGCCCTTGAAAATTTCTCGCAGGAAGTGATACGTGCCGCCGCTTCCCGGGAACGCCGCCCCCAGTTCTGCCCAAATCAGTCCATCGCACATGACCACCAGCATCGCGACGACCCATCCGACCATGGCCTGCGGGCCATGCATGGCTCCAAGCAGCAATGGAATAGTGATAAACGGCCCGGCGCCCAGCATGTTCGCTACGTTCAGCGACGTGGCATGGAGGGTGTTGAGCCCTCGTTCCAACTGCGGCGGAGTTGATTCAGACATGGGCGGAAAAGCGTCGCGGCGGCGGGGACGGATTGCGCAAGACCGAACAGTATGCCGCCTGTGCCGCTAGCTGCAAGCGCGCTTCGATCAATTATCCCGCTTTCCGTCGGACTGCGGACGCATCTCTTGCGGAATCTGAAACTCGATCAATCCCCACTGACCTAGCCGGCGGCTATGATGGAGAAACCTGTCGCCGTTACCGGCCCGTCGCCGACGCACGATACGATGAAATCCCGCCCGCTGACTGACGTGGCGGCGATTTCGCCCTATAGGCTTATCGAAGCCAAGGTTAAGGCGAGCGAACTCTTCAATCCGCCGGAGCCAATTCTTGAATCCGCGGCTTCCTAGACCGATTCCTGAGGAAACGCAGACCGGCAAATCCGCCGGAAGCCGCAAATAGCCTGGAGCCCTACCGCTAACCCGGGTGGCTCCGCGGGTAACGGCTGTTTATGCTCAGGTTTTGGAAAGAACGGGCGCGTCGACAACACCTCTGGTCGGCGCCCTCTACACCATCGATCCTGCGCCATGGCTCCAACTCCTCAGGGCCCTCCTCACCAACTCGACTCGGCGACGCAGCGCTCCGAGGGGGACGTCAACTGCTCCGACCGCCGGGCCGAATGGCAAGCCGCGGCGCTCGACGACCAGACTCGCCGCTTGCTAGAGGAAGACTCTCGCTACTTTCTCCACCAGTCGCTTTCGACCCCCTGCCTGAACGCGATGGAGAGTTGCGAGGGAATCTACGTTACCGACGTCCAAGGACGCCGGTACATGGATTTTCACGGCAACAACGTCCATCAGGTCGGGTTCGCCCACCCCGAGGTGGTCGCCGCGATCCGCCGCCAGCTTGACGAACTCTCGTTCTGCACCCGCCGCTATACGAATCAAGTCGCGATTGACCTCGCCCGCAGGTTGACGGAGATCGCTCCCGGCAATCTTAACAAGGTCCTCTTTTGCCCCGGCGGGACCGAGGCGATCGGCATCGCGCTGAAGCTGGCGCGGCTCGCCACCGGGCGGCACAAGACGATCAGCATGTGGGACTCGTTCCACGGGGCGTCGCTCGATGCGATCTCGATCGGCGGCGAAGCGATCTTTCGCGCCGGCATCGGGCCGCTGCTCCCCGGTTGCGAGCATGTGCCGCCGCCCGACGAATACCGCTGCCTGTGGGATTGCGGCTCCCGCGGCGGCTGCGATTTGAAGTGCTCCAACTACATCGAGTATGTGCTGGAGAAGGAAACCGACGTGGCCGCGGTGATCGCCGAGCCTTGTCGCGCGACGCCGTACATTCCGAAGCCTGAATATTGGCAGCGAGTCCGCAAGGCGTGCGACCGGCATGGCGCGCTACTGATCTTCGACGAAATCTGGCAAGGCCTGGGCCGCACCGGCAAGTGGTTCTCTTGCGAGAACTTTGACGTCGTCCCCGACATCCTGGTGACGGGCAAGGGGCTCGGCGGCGGCATCATGCCGCTGGCGGCGCTGCTGACCAACGAGAAGCTCGACATTGCCGGCGACCGCGCGCTCGGCCACTATACGCACGAGAAGAGTCCGGTCGCCTGCGCGGCGGCGCTCGCTACCATTGACGTCATCGAACGCGAGGGTCTGCTCGCCAATGCCGCGACGCTCGGCGAGTACGCCCTCGGCCGGTTGCGCGAGTTGGCCCAACGGCACGAACTGATCGGCGACGTTCGAGGATTGGGTCTCACGCTGGGCGTCGAACTGGTGAAGAGTCGCAAGACCCGCGAGCGGGCGACCGACGAGGCGGAGCAGGTGATGTATCGGGCGCTCGATAAGGGGCTGAGCTTCAAACTGACGATGGGGAACATCCTGCTGCTCACCCCGCCGCTGATCATCAAGCGCGAGGAACTTGATTTCGCGATCGATGTGATCGATCGGTGCTTGTATGAGCTGGTGGAGTGAACGGGCATTCGTCATCCGGTGCGGAACGGCGTCATCCTGAGCGGAGCGAAGGATCTAGCGGCTCGATCGAGATACCAGATTCTTCGCAGAGCTTGCCCTGAGCGGGACGAAGGGCTCAGAATGACACGAATGCCATCATCGATCGCAATTACCGCAGAGCACACAGAGGCCACAGAGAAGACCAGCAAGAGCAAATGCCCTATCTTCCTCTGTGCTCTCTGTGTGCTCTGTGGTTAGGGCGCTAACCGTGAAGTATGTTGAGAATGCTGGCAGTTGAATAAGCTTCGGAGCCAGGGGCCGCAATCCGATGCGTCGCATTCTTCCGCCACTCTTGATCGTTCTGTGTACTGCCATCGCGGTGAGAGCGCGAACATCGTGCGCGGCTGACGCGGCCCCGACCAAGCCCGTCGACTTCACGCACGACGTCCTGCCGATCCTCGCCCGCGCCTGCTTCGACTGCCACGGCGCTGATGTTCAGGAGAGCGCCCTTCGCCTCGACGTGCAGCAAGTCGCCTTCGCCGGCGGCGAGCTCTTCGGCCCTGCCATCATCCCTGGCAACGCGGCCGGCAGTCCGCTCGTGCAGTTCATCGCGGGTGCGGGCGAACTTGAGATGCCCCCCAGCGGCGCGAAGCTCACTGCGGAGGAGGTCGCCCTCATCCGCCAATGGATCGACGCCGGCGCCGAGTGGCCCGGGCCCGCCGATCAGCCGGTGACGGCGCCCCTCAAATCGGACCACTGGTCGCTGCAACCTCTCGCGCCGATCGAACCGCCGACGCCCAGCGATCCGTGGGTCGCCGCTGGCGTCGATGCGTTCATCCTCGCGAAGCTCCACGACGCGGGACTCACGCCTTCGCCGCCAGCCGATCGCCGCACGCTCATCCGCCGGCTCTATTTCGACATGCTCGGCCTGCCGCCGACGCCGGCAGAAACCGCCGCGTTCATCGCCGATGATGGACCGCACGCCTACGCCGATCTGGTCGAGCGCGTCCTCGCGTCGCCGCGCTACGGCGAGCGTTGGGCCCAACACTGGCTCGACGTCGTCCGCTACGCCGAGACGAGCGGCTTCGAGACGAACGTCCCTCGCGAGAACGCCTGGCCCTACCGCGACTATGTCATCGCCGCATTCAACGACGATAAGCCGTACGACCAGTTCATCGCCGAGCAACTCGCCGGCGACGCCCTCGGCGAGACGGTTGCCACGGGGTTCCTCGTCGCGGGGCCGTGGGACCAAGTGAAAAGCCCCGACGTCGGGCTGACGCTCATGCAACGGCAGGACGAGCTGGCCGACATGACGAATACGACGGCGACGGCGTTCTTGGGGCTGACCGTCGGCTGCGCGCGGTGTCACAACCACAAGTTCGATCCGATCTTGCAGAAGGATTTTTACGCGCTCCAGGCGGTGTTCGCCGGCGTAAATCATGGCGAGACGCCATGGATCAAACTTGACAGCGACGATGCGAATGACGGGCTTCGCCCCGCTGTCAGCCCATTGCAGAATGAAGAGCGTTTCGAACCAATCGAGGCCCGCGCCGTGCGCTTCACCGTCGCCGCAACCAATAATGGCAGCGAGCCGTGCCTCGATGAACTCGAAGCCTGGACTGTCATAGCCGGCGACGCCGATTCGAAAAATATCGCCCTCGCCGAGCATGGCGGCGTTCCCAGTTCGTCCGGCAATTATCCCGACACGTCGAAACACCGGCTCGCGAATCTCAACGACGGCAAGTACGGCAACGACTGGAGTTGGATTGCCGAGACCCACGGCACGGTCTGGGCGCAAGTCGACTTCGCCGAACCGCAGGTGATTGACCGCGTCGTCTGGGGCCGTGATCGTTTGGGCGGCTACGCCGATCGCCTCGCCGTCGATTACGCCATCGAAGTCCTCGGCAGCGACGGCCGGTGGCATGAAGTCGCCACGTCAGCGACGCGCCGACCCCACAACGACAACGGCGTAATGGTCTACGCCGGCACGTTCGCCCAACCGGTCGAACCGACGCGACGGCTCCATCGCGGCGATCCGCTCTCGCCGAAGGAAGCGGTGGCGCCCGACGCCCTCGCCGTGCTCGGCTCGCTCGGTCTCGCGCTCGACGCGCCGGAGCAACAGCGGCGACTCGCCCTCGCCCGTTGGATTGCCAGCCCCGACAATCCGCTCACCGCGCGGGTGATGGTCAATCGTGTCTGGCAGCATCACTTCGGCGTGGGGCTGGTCGACACGCCGAGCGACTTCGGCGCCAACGGCACGCGCCCAACGCATCCGGAACTACTCGACTGGCTTGCGCAGCAGTTGATCGCCCGCGGTTGGTCGGTGAAGGAACTCCACCGACTCATCGTCACGTCGAACGCCTACCGGCAAGCGAACGAGCCACGCGACGAATGCGTCGCCATCGACGCTGGCACGCGGTTGCTGTGGCGTTACCCGCCGCAGCGACTGGAATCGGAGGCGATCCACGACTCGATCCTGCAAATCGCCGGCACGCTCGACTTGACGATGGGCGGGCCCGGTTGGAACGCGTTCGCACCGAACGACAACTATGTGCGCGTCTACGAGCCAAAGGCGGAGTTCGGCCCCGCCGAGTGGCGCCGCATGATCTACATGCACCGCGTCCGCATGCGGCCCGACGCGATCTTCGGTGCGTTCGACGCCCCCGACGGCGGCCAGGTCTGCCCGAAGCGCGGCACGTCGATCACCGCGATCCAGGCGCTCAACCTGTTCAACAGCCGCTTCATGATCGACCAAGCGGCACGATTTGCTGCGCGGCTGCAAACAGAAGCAGGCGCCGAGCCGCTCGCTCAAATCGATCGTGCCTTTCAACTCGCGTTTAATCGGAACCCCGACGTGACCGAACTCGTCGCCGCCCAACAACTAATCGCCACCCACGGCCTCCCCGCCTTCTGCCGCAGCGTGCTGAATGCGAATGAGTTGATGTTTGTTCCTTAATTCACGCGATGGATCAAAATAATTCGCCATCCCAATCTTTCTTCTTTGCGACCCTTTGCGCCTTCGCGCCTTCGCGAGAAAGTTGCCGATTAGTCTCACGCAAAGGCGCGAAGGCGCAAAGAAACGCGAAAAATTAAAGGCTGTTATTTCATTTAGATAATCAACTATGCCCAACCCCCTCTCACGCTCCGGCCTCGACCTGCTCAGCCGACGCCAGTTCCTCGGCCACACCGGCGTCGGGCTCGGCGGGATCGCGCTCGCACACCTCCTCCACTCCGAAGGCAAACTCGCCCAAGCCGCAGGCTCCTTAACTTCCGCCGGCCCCATCCGCCCGCCGATCGATCCGCTCCGCCCCCATGCGCCGCGCGCGCCTCACTTCGCGCCACGGGCGAAGAACGTCCTGATGATCTTCTGCTCCGGCGCGCTCAGCCATCTCGACACGTTCGACTACAAACCCGAGCTAGTCCGCCGCGACGGCCAGCCGATGCCGGGCGCCGATCAACTTGTCACGTTCCAAGGGGAGAACGGCAACCTCGCTCGTCCGCGCTATCAGTTCCGCCCCCGCGGCGCCTGCGGCAAGATGACGAGCGACCTGTTGCCGCGCATCGGCGAGCTGGCCGACGACCTTTGCTTCATCCACTCGCTCACCAGCAAGACGAACACGCATGGCCCGGGCGAGAACTTCATGGCCACCGGGTTCACGCTCGACGGCTTCCCCAGCATGGGCGCCTGGGTGAACTACGCCCTTGGGTCGGAGAACGAACAGCTGCCGGCGTTCGTCGCGATCCCCGACCCGCGCGGCGTGCCGCAGGCCGGCACGAACCACTGGGCGCCCGGCTTCCTCCCTGCCGTCTTCCAGGGAACGGCGTTCAACGCAAGCCGACCGGTCCGCTTCCTCGACGCGCCCGCCGGCGTCTCGGCGCAGAGCGACTCCGCGTCGCGCGACTTTTTGAAGCTGCTGAACGATCGCCACCTCGCACAATTCCCCGGCGACACGCAACTCGCCGCCCGCATCGCCAGTTACGAACTCGCCGCGAAGCTGCAGCTGTCGCTCCCCGACGTGGCGAACATCGACGCCGAATCGGCTCACACGCTCCACAGCTACGGCGCCAACGACCCCGACCCGGTGAAGGCTGGCTTCGCCCGCAACTGCATCCTCGCCCGCCGTCTCGTCGAGCGCGGGGTGCGCTTCGTGCAGCTCTTCAACGGCTCGTACGCGATGGGCGAAGGAGTCGGCAACTGGGACGGACACAAGCAGATCGATCAGCAATACGCGATCCACGGCCCAATTCTCGACCAACCCGCCGCGGCGCTAGTCGCCGACCTCAAGCAACGTGGCTTGCTGGAAGATACCCTCGTGGTCTTCTGTACCGAGTTCGGCCGGATGCCGACGTTCCAGAAAGGCGCCTCCGGCCGCGACCACAACCCCAAAGGCTTCACCGCTTGGCTCGCCGGCGCCGGCGTCCGCGCGCCGTTCAGCTACGGGGCGACCGACGAGTTCGGCTACCAAGCGGTCGAAAATGTCTCGACCGTCTACGACTTCCACGCGACGATCCTCCACCTTCTCGGCCTCGACCACACGCGACTGACCTTCTACCACAACGGCATCGAACGCCGACTCACCGACGTCCATGGCGAAGTGATCCACGCGATGCTGAAGGCATGATTCGTTTGCAGCCCCTGGCTCCGCCAGGGGGTCGGTCGCCATTCCGGTAATCATCGTCCCTCGTAACGCTTCCCCCTGGCGGAGCCAGGGGCTGTCATGGAGCGGCGCACCGTCCTTACGCCATCGCCGCGATAAGCTAAACTTCTCGATACCGCCGCCAGATCACCTCTTCCTCCCTTCGGAAACCGCCCGCCATGTCCCTCGCCGGTCCGCCCCTCACGATTGAAGTCGAACTCGCCCGCCTGCTCGACAACGGCCTCGCGTCGAATCCCGACGCCCCCGCCCTCGTCTCCATCGACGGCCAACTCTCATGGCGCGAACTCGACGCCGCGTCGACGCGGCTCGCTCGCCACTACCTCGCCCTCGGATTGAAGCCGGGCGATCGGATCGCGACGCTCATGCCGAACCGCGCGGAGTTGGTCGTTCACAACCTCGCCTGCATGAAGGCGGGCTTCGCCTCGACGCCGCTCAACTACCGCTACCAGGCGCCGGAGATCGACCACGCCCTCGAAGTGAGCGGCGCGTCGGCGTTGTTCCACCACGCCGAACGGGACGCCGATCTCGCTCTGAGCAAGTTTGCCGACAAGCTCCCGCTCGGCCGCATCTCGTACGGCGCCACCGACGGCCGCACGCCGAGCTACGAACAGTTCATGCAGACCGAGCCGCCGGCGCTCGACCTCGCGCCGCCGGCGCCCGACGCCGTCGCGTTCATTTTTTTCACTTCCGGCAGCACCGGCAAACCGAAGGGGGTGACCCACAGCCACCGCTCCTTCGGTTCGATCGTCGCTAGCACGATCGCTGGGTTTGAACTAAACGACGCCGACATGTTTCTTCCCGCAACGTCTTACTCGCACATTGCCGCCACGCACATTTCGTTCGGCGCCCTCGCGGCCGGCGTCCGCATCGACGTTCCCCATCGGCTCGACGGCGACGAGCTCCTGCCACTGCTCGCCAGCACGCGCCCCACGTTCCTTTGCATGCTACCCGCGGCCCTCTTCGCCCTGGTGCGCGATCACAACGCTACGAGCGAACATTTCAGCTCGCTCCGCCTCTGCGTTAGTGGCGGCGACAAAGTTTCCGGCGAGCTCGAACGCGAGTTCACCGCCATCGCCGGCAAAACGATCGACGAGCTCTACGGCATGACCGAAACCGGCATGTCGACCGTCAACCCGCCCGACGGCCAAAATAAGATCGGGTCCATCGGCAAACTCGTCGCGGGCTACGAAGCCTCGATTCGCGACGCCAACGGCAACGAGGTTCCTGTCGGCGCCGAAGGCCGGCTTTGGATCCGCAGCGCCGCCAACATGATCTGTTACTGGAATCGTCCCGACGCGACGGCCGAAACGCTCGTCAATGGCTGGCTCGACACGGGCGACGTCGTTATGGCTGACGAGGATGGTTACCTTTGGTTCCGCGGCCGGCAGAAGCAGATCATCGTCCACGACGGCTCGAACATTACGCCGCAAGAGATCGAAGAATCGTTGCTCGAACATCCCGCCGTCGCCGCCGCGGGAGTGATTGGAATCCATAACCTCGTCCACGGCGAGAACGTGCGGGCGTACGTGGAATTGAAGCCGGGCGTGACGCGGCCGACCGCCGCCGAGTTGATCAAGTTCTCGCGCGCCAGCGTCGGCTACAAGGCGCCGGAGGAGATTGTCTTTCTCGATACGATGCCGCTCAACGCCACGGGCAAAGTCGACCGCGTGACACTGAAGCGGCTGGCGGAAGCGGAGATGGCGTAACGAACGAACGGTGTCGGGAGCCTTTTGCCACTGGACGCGTTCCCAGCAAAGCAAACTCGCCAGTGGCAAAAGGCTCCCGACACCTTCAACCGCCGCCTCACCCCAACCCGCGTTCGTCCGTCGCCGGCGCCCACCAGATGACGAGCATCCCCGCCGCGTAGATCAGCGCACACGCCCCGCCGAGCATCGCGTAGTCGCCGCCGAACCACGCGAAGAGCCACCCCGCCGCCAACACGCCGCCGGCGGTGGCGAACCGGCCGATGTTCATCGACACGCCGGCCCCCGTTGCCCGGACGTGCGTTGGGAATAATTCCGGCAGGTAGAGCGGCAACCAACCGAAGTAGAGCGTCGCCACCAATCCTTGCGCAAACACGATCGGTAAGAACGACGCCTCCAGCGGGGCCGTGAGGCGGAACATCGACCAGGTGAGCGCGGTCGCCCCGATGCTGATCAAGAAGTACGAACGCCGCCGGCCGATCCACCCGGCTAGCGGCGCGCCGAGGAAGCTGCCGATCGTTGCGCCGAGCGCCCACCACTGCTGGGTCGCCGCCTTGTACCCCGGCTCCGCGGCGCCCGCCACGCTGTCGGCCCAAGGGATCATCCACTTGCTCCCGGCCCACGCCCCCACGAGCGGCACGGTAGCCAGCAGAATGCCGATTGCCGTCAGTCGCAGCAAGTCTCCCTGAAACAATACCCGCAACGGCGGCGCCGGCTTCTTCTCGACGCCGCGCGAGGCGAGCCACTTCGGCGACTCCGGCAATAACGCTAGCACCACGACGCCGAGCACTGCCGGCACGGCTGCCATCGCGAAGATCCACCGCCACGAGTCGGGCGTTATTGGCCAAAATCGTCCAATTTGCGAGAGAGCTAGAATCCCCACGTTGATCCCCGCCCCCAGAATCCCCGCCACCGTCGGTCGCGAGGCGCTCGGCCAACACTCCGCAACCAGCGCGACCCCGTTCGGCCACATCCCGCCGACGCCGAGGCCCACCATGAATCGCAGCACCATCATCTCTTCGCACGAGCGGACGAGCGCCCCCACCCCAGCGAACGCCGAGTAGAACAGAATGCTCACCCCCATCGCCCGCGCGCGGCCGATCCGGTCGCCGAGATTGCCGAGCAAGCTGCCGCCGATCGCGGCGCCGAGCATCAGCGCCGCCGTGAACCGTGCGAACCAGACGCCGCCGTCGGCTTCGCTGTAGGCTTCGCCGAGCAGGCTCTTGGTGACTGACAACGATGCCACCGGCATCAGTCCGAGCTCGACGCCGTCGAACGCAAGCCCCAAGAACGCCGCGGCCAGGACGGCGTAACGGCCGCCGCGCGTGAGTTCGGTAGTGGGAATTGCATCCGTCGTCGACATCGCCGCACTACACCCTTGCTAACTGTCTGGTCCCCTCCCCTTGAGGGGGAGGGTTAGGGAGGGGTGATGCGTGCAATGGAAGAGTCATCTCCGGGGGCGGCCCCCCTCCCCAGCCCTCCCCACGAGGGGAAGGGAGCCGCACAGTTTGTGTTCTCTCACTCCCCTGCCAACTTCACATACCGCTCAAACGCGCGATCGAGGTCCACATTCTCTCCGCCCATCGCGCCATGAACCAAAACCCCATAGCGTAATCGCAACGCCTCCCCGGGCGCCACCGTCACGCGACTCGGCTCGCCTTGGTCGAACGCCGCTCGGCCGAAGGGATTCGCGACCATTAGCCCATAGTCGCGCACATGAAACCAACTCGGCCGAAAATTTGCGGGGTGGCACAAGATCGCCACGCCCGCCGCCTGGCCGTCGACCTTGCCGCGATAGTCGCACCACTTCGGCGCCGTCCCCCACACGTCGGCTTCGTTGCGCTTGCCGTCGGCGCTTACGATTTCGCCGTGCCCAGCCGGCAGGCCTTGCTTCGAAACTTGCTCAGCCCGCAACGGCGTCGCCATCCGCACGCCGAGCCCCATCTCCTCTTGATCGCCGAACGCAAACTCGCGGTCGCCGGTGAAGGTCGAGTCCCACGACAGCAGCGTTCCCTCCGGCGTCGCGCGCACGTCGCACCGCAAGTCCTCGCGACAAATCGCCGTCTTCGGATCCTTGTGATCGGCATGCACGAACCGCGCCACAAAACCGCCCGCCCCTGCCCCGCCATGTGGCTCTTCGACGAACCGCTCAAACCGCACCGGCGCCTTCAGCCGCCACGAGTCAGCGCCGCTCACCTCGCCGAACGACATCCAAATGCCGGGATGAAACTCGGGATGATCGGTTGGATCGCTCCCCGCGACTGGCGGATGCGTGCGCGTTACTTGGACGCCGTTCGGCGCCCGCACATGCGCGAAGTAGGGCCGCGTGATTTTCTCGTCGGCGTAGACGAAATTGGCGAACGGCTTGCCGTCGACGATGATCGCCACGCCGCCCGGCATGCGACGGAACGCGACAGCCGAGGACGAGGAATCGTCCGCCGCCAGGGAAACGCCGCGATTCGCAAAGGTCCCCAGCCAGAACAAGGCAAGAACGGCGAAGCGGCTGTGGTAATTCAACTGATCGCCTTCCTTGAAGTTCATCAACTGGGACGAGAAGTTACTCCACCTCGTCCAACAACGAACTGAGCGCCTCAATCCCCCGCGTCGCCGCTCCGCTCGCCGTCGCCGGCAGCAGCCCTTCTTCAATCGTGCGAATGATCACGCTATTGTCGAGCTCGCCGTACCCTTCCGCCTCCGCGCGCTCCAGCAATTGAGCATGCAGCGCCGTGAGCGGCAACTCGCGACTCGTGCGCGCCGCCTCGTCGAGGATCAACCGCACGTCCTTCAAATGCTGTGAGAGCTTCGCCTGCGGCGCGAACTCGCCGTGGACCATCTTCGGGCCTTTGTTCTCCATCGTCCGCGAACTCGCCGGGCTGTTGACCAGCACCTCGAGCGTCCGTTCGGTCGACAATCCGATCGACTTGGCGAACACCAGCCCCTCGGCCAACACCGCCCGATTGAGCCCGAGCACCAAATTGGTGACGAGCTTCATCCGCACGCCGTCGCCCCATTGGCCGACATAGTAGGTTTTCGCGGCAATCGCGTCGAGCAGATCGCGGCAAGCGTCGAGCGAGCGCATCTGCCCGGCGACCATCGCCGTCGATTGCCCGCGGCGCGTCTGCTCGCTCGACCCGGAGATGGGAACCTCCAAGTAATCGACCCCTCGCGCCGCCAGCCGCGCCCCGAGCAGCGCCGTCCGCTGCGGGTCGCCGGTCGTCGTGTCGATGAGCAACTTCCCCGGCTGATAGGCGTCGGCGAGTTGGCCTAACACCTCTTCCACCACTTCGGTGGTGTAGAGCGCAATGATCACGCGATCGCATTCGCGGAGCGGATTGTCCGACCAACGCGCCCCGCGCGACACCAGCGGCACCGCCTTGTCGGCAGTTCGATTTTGAATCACTAGGTCGTAGCCGCACGCCAACAGCCGCTCGCAAATCGCGGTCCCCATCAGCCCGAGGCCAATGAGTCCGATCGGTTTGCCGTCGCGCGGTCGGTCAGCCATGGGTAGGTCCAACGCGGCAGGCGCGCGAGGTGAGAAAATGAAATGTCCAAGCGCTCGGGCGTCGCTCGTGAGCGTTTGGCTGCAAACAACATTAAAGGAGAGGAGCAGTCGTTGCAGCGCAAACCGCAACGCCTTCTCATTCTATTCTCCCCGGACCCCGCTTCGGCCTGCGCCGAGGTACATTTCCGAATCCGCTAAGGCCAGTTCCAGATAAGCAACACACCCTGCCAAACCACTTCCTTTTTTTAACCGCCAAGGACGCCAAGGTTCGCCAAGGACAAGAAGAGGGCAATTAAACCGCGAATCACGCGAATCTGCGCGAATGAAGAACGGAATGATTGATTTCCATTCGCGTCAATTCGCGTGATTCGCGTTCGCATTCCATAGCTTCACAATTCCCCGTCGTGCCCGTCGTGGTTCAATTTCCTCTCCGTATTTCCTTGGCGGTCTTGGCGTCCTTGGCGGTTAGTCTTCAAAACTTGCTGTTCTCCCGATAGCCGGCTCTCGTCGCTTGACCCTCCCACCTGCCACGGCTAGGGTGAACTTTCGCCCCCATCGGCCCTCTCCCGAGTCTTTTCTTATGGCTCCCCCCACTCGCCGCCGCTTCCTCGCCACAGCCGCCGGCCTCTCGGCTTCCCTGCTCGCCTCGTCGAAACTGCGCGCCGCTGGAGCGAACGAACGCGTGCGCGTCGCGATCCTCGGCGCCGGCAGCCAAGGCC
>JBGSMO010000438.1:0-21993 GCA_041740115.1 Pirellulales bacterium | reverse complement strand
ATGGCGGCGCCGCTTGCCGTGGCGGCCCTGATCCGCCAGCGTCTACGCCGTCAGGCTGCCCCCGACGAGTGATCGCGGCCGCGACCGTTTACTTACAGAGCGTTGCGCCGGGTGACGAAGCGTCGACGACACGCGCGTGCTCCACAAGGATCCGGATCACTTCGACGATGACCTCCTCGTTGCGCGGCAAGCTCGAATGACTCGAGTCGACCGACTTCTCGCTGACGGATCCCACCAAGCGAGCACTCGTGACCGGCACCACGCCGTCGGATGGTCCGCTGCCGACGGTGTACCGCCCCTCGCCGATGACGGTGTGGAGCGTGACGCCCGGACGATACGGAAGCTTCGCTGCCGCGTTCAATAGCGGACTGCTCGGTTCCAGCAGGTCGATGCTCGTGGGAAATCGCCGCGTCAGTTCTTCGCTGAAGTCGCCGGGATTGTCCCGAACCATTTGGTCGTGCCGCTCCGTCACCTCGGGAGGCGTCTCGACGAGCGCCGAGCCAAGACTGCCGACGGCCCGTCGCGCCCACGCCGAACCCAAATGGGGCGTGCCGATGTAGACGACGCGACTCACGTCGTCGTTGGGATCGAAAAAGAAGGCCGCCCCCAACGCGGCTCGCGTCGCCGGATCGGTGCGAACTTGTTCCAACGGAATGCGCGAGGTCGAGTTCCACAGCGCCTCGCCGCTGTACGTCACCTGTAGGTTCGCGACGAGCCCCCCCATGCTGTGGCCGACGAGCACGATGTTCGCCGCCGCGCGATCGCCGCCGCAGGGATCGTAGTAAGCTTTGAGTTCGGCCAACTGCCGTCGCAGCGCCGCCGCGCTCGTGAGGAACGGTTCGCCCGTGTCGTAGCGGAACGCCCAAATCTGATAGCGGCTGCTCACCTGCGGTTGGACTTGGAGCTCGTTCAGCATGTCGGCCCACGTCAGCGGGTCGGAGAGCAACCCATGAATGAACACGACCGGAATTTTTCCCGGTTGGTAGGGTTCTAGCATGAACAGCCGGTCGTCGGTCCCGCCGCCCGCCGGGCGAAGGAACGGCTCAAGCCAGGCCTGGGGCAAGTTGACTCCCGCGTACACGATCGGGGCCGTGGCGTCGCCCGCCAAGGAGACGGCGCCGCCCGCCGTCTGCAGCTGCGACTCGCGTAGGGGATTGTAAAATTCCAACCGCACCGTCGCCCCGGCCGCGGTCCACGCCGGCCGCACTAGCGCCGTCGCGGCGAATCGGCGCTCAGGTTGAATGAAAGGACGCTGAGGTCCGAGGTTGCTACGCACAACCACTAGCGGCACGCCGACGCCTTCGCGACGATGGACGCGCTCTGGTTGCGGCGCCCGGTAGTCGCCGACGCAGTGGAGCGTCCCGAACTCCGTCGGCGCCCACGCGAAGCCGTGGTACGCCGTTTCCAAAGGCGCGAGGCCCCGCGGCCCCATGGCGAGAAGTCCTGTCTGCGGACTCCAGCGCCCCCATTTCTGCGCGGAGGTGATCAGCCCCACCACGGCTGAATGATAGAGTTTCCATTCGCGCGAATCTTGAATGCGCAGATGCGCGGACGACCCCGCAACCAACTGCTCGACCTGCACGTCGCCCGCCAGCATTACTACTGCGGGCCACGCCGCGACAGCGCACTGCAGGTAGGCGTCGACCGCCGTGGCTGAGCCAGCGGCGTCGAGTCGCACCGCCTCGGCGTACCAGGTTTCCGCGACGGAGACGTCCCCCGCGTCGATCAGCTTGCAAGCGGTAACCGGAACCACCACCTGCGGCGGCTGCCAAGAACGCGCCCGTAGCGAGGCGCAGCCCGGCAACAAGCACGCCCCGAGCACGGCGAGCCAAAGCCATTTCGCCAGGTTGAATCGACGCCCTAGCACGACGATCACGGTCCTCCGTTACCAATCGACGCAGGCAAAGAATTCTCTGCCGAGCGCATCCGTTGCGCAGCTACAGAAAATCTACAGCGCAGATCCGGCCTTTCAGCGCCGCGAGCACAATGCAACGCGTTTTCTCAGCTGGCGTAACCGGCGAACGCGTCACAACAGCAGAAGTTTGCCCGACCGGAGATCTCAACGCAATCGGCAGCAATTGCCAATCCGCGGCCATTAAGGCGACGCGTCCCGCGAGTAAATACTTGTATGGCGTTCCCCCACCTATCGGACGCCCCCAGGTACACTGTTATTGGAACGCCCGCTGAATGAGGTGATGTCATGGGGTCGACGAGCGTCGTATCTTCCAGTCCACGCATGGACGCGCGCAGCCGCGTTACGATTGCGTTGGTCTTGCTAGCGTGGACGATCTCCACAGACGCCAAGCTGCAGGCTCAGCAGTTCCCATTTGGCGCTCAGCACCAGGCCTATCGGCCGGGAACTCTCACGCCAAGCAATTACACGCGGGCGCAGCTCAATCAGCACGTCGCCGATTACTACGACGTTTGGAAAGGGCGATGGCTTGGCGTTGATCCCGGCGGCAACGGCTGGCGGGTGAAGTCTGACTCGTCGGGCCGGACCGTCTCCGAAGGCCAAGGCTATGGCATGGTCATTGTTGCCGCGATGGCCGGCCACGATCCGCAGGCGAAGACGATTTTCGACGGCCTGTGGCAGTTCCGCCTCGCCCACCCCAGCGAAACCGACGACCGTCTCATGGACTGGGAAGTCCCGAATCCCAACGGCAACAATAGCGCCTTCGACGGCGACGCCGACGTCGCCTACGGCTTGCTGATGGCTCACGCCCAGTGGGGGAGCGCCGGCGCCGTCGACTATTTGAGCGCCGCGAAGAACGTCATCGCCGGCATCCGCGCCTCGACAATCGGCCCGCAGAGCAAACTGCCGATGCTCGGCGATTGGGTCAGTCCGAACGGCTCGACCTACAGCCAGTGGACGACGCGTTCTTCCGACTTCATGCCGGGCCACTTCCGCGCCTACGGCGCCGCGACCGGCGACGCCCCATTCTGGAATAGCGTCGTCGCCGCCACGCAGAACGTCATCACCAACATCCAGTCGAACGAATCGGCCGCGACCGGCCTGCTGCCCGACTTCATCAAACTCGTCGGCGCCGCGCGCGACCCGCAACCGGCGCCCAACCTGATCGAGGGCGCCAACGACGGGAACTACTGGTACAACGCCGGCCGCGATCCATGGCGATTGGGCGTCGATGCGATTCTCAACAACGACCCCGTCACGCTCGCCCAGGTCCAAAAGCTCTCCGACTGGGCCCGCACCAGCACCGGCGGCGATCCGAATAAAGTCCGCGGCGGCTACAAGCTCGACGGCACGCCGCTCAACAGCTGGCAGGACATCTTCTACATCGCCCCGCTCGCCGTCGCCGCGATGACGGGCGAGGGCGCCGTCGATCAGCAATGGCTCAACAGCCTCTACGATCGCGTCTACCAATCGCACAACACGGGCGATTACTACGGCGACGCCGTGACGCTGCAATCGCTGCTCGCCGTCACCGGCAACTTTTGGGACCCGACTGCAGTGCTACAGGCGCCGCAGGTTCCCGGTGATTTTGATGAAGATGGCGACGTCGACGGCGCCGACCTCGGCCGTTGGCGCAGCAGCTTTGGCGTGAACAACCAAGCCGACGCCGACGGTGACGGCGATTCGGACGGTGGCGACTTTCTCGTCTGGCAACGCAATTTTCAGCCGACGCCGACTGCATCTGCTGCCGTTCCCGAACCATCGATCGCAACGCTTCTGCTGTGCGGGCTCACTGCTGTCGTTGGATATCGATTCCGCTGGTGATGCTTCGACCCCAGTTCCAAGTCTTATTCAACAGTCATCTAGAAATGCTTTAACACAGAGAGCACAGAGGACACAGAGAAGACAAGATAGCGCTGACCTTCTTGTCTTTTCTGTGTGCTCTCTGTGTCCTCTGTGTTTAAGTCTTTACCTGCCAACTATTCCAAGAACTGCGGCAAATGAACAACTTCTGCAAATGATTAACGGCCCAACGCCTGCGTTCCGCCGCGCCCCGGCAATCGCCCGCTCAGCAGCTCCGCCAGCGGCCGCGTCGTGTCGAATTCCGCCAGCACGATGCGCAACATGGCGACCATCGGCACCGCCAGGAACATGCCGACGATTCCCCACAGCAGTCCCCAGAAGGCGAGCGCCAGTAGGATCGTGACCGGATGAAGCTCCAACCCGTGAGCCATCAGTCGCGGCGCCACGAAGCTGCCGATGACGACGTGAATCGACGCTGGAATCGCCACGACCGCCGCGATCATCCAAGGGTTGTGAAACTGCGCGAACGCGATCGGCAGCGGCAACAGCGTGGCCACGATCCCGCCGACGTTCGGGATGTACGTCAGAATAAAGACGAGAAACGCGAACAGCCACGCCATTTGCAATCCGAGCGTCCAGAGCACCAGCCCGACGAGCGTCGCCGTGAGCGTCGAAATGATCGTCATCTCGATGAGATATTCGCGAAACGTCCGCTCGATGTCGGCCATGATGCCGATGCGCCGCTTGTGCGGATCGCGGCCGAACAATAAGAATACGACGAAGATGATCACCAGCACGGCATGCGAAATCGTTCCCATCAGGATGCCGGCGCTCTGCGTGACGTACTGCGGCACGCGCTCTTCGATCTGCGCGACGACTTTCGCCTCGTCGATCTGAATGTGCCGCGACTTCAGGTTCTCGAACAGCCGTTCCATCAGATCGCCCATCTGCTGCCCATACTCGCGGGCGGCGGCGATCATCGCTTGAAACGCGGCGACGAACGCCAGACTCAGTAGCGACAGCAAGGCGGCGACCACCAACAGCGTCGTCACCACCGCCACCCAACGGGGAAAGCGGAGCCGCGTCACCTGGTAGTCGAAAAGGGGCGCCACGACGGTCGTGATGAAGATCGCCAGCACGAACGGGATCATCACGTCGCGCGTGTAGGCGAGCGCCAGCGCCAAGGCGACCGTCGCCAGGATCATCAACGACCCGACGGCCAGCCAGACTTGTTCGCTGCGGAGGTGTTTTCGTTCCATTGTTACTCGTTTAACGATTCACGACCGTCATGCTGACTCCGGCTCCGAACCTAGTTCAACCGCCAGCATTATTGAAATGCTTAGCATCTAACGCCTTAACCACAGAGTACACAGAGAGCACAGAGGAAGAATGGAGACGTTTGCTTTTCCTCGTCTTCTCCGTGGCCTCTGTGGTAAATGTGATTGATGACGGCTGTTGAATAAGCTTCGGAGCCAGGGTGAGGAACAGATATCACCCTTGCCAATGCGCCGGCGCCCATTGCCACCCCAGCGCCCCTTGCACCCACTGCCCAGGAACCCATGTCGCGGTCGGCACGACTGATTCAACGTACGCCCCGGGGATCCAGACCCACGTCCCGCGCCACTCCCAATGCCCTGGCTGCCACGTCGTCGCCACCGTCGACACCGGCGCCGTGGGGACGACCTCTTGATACACGGGCGGCACTGTCACCGGCTTGTTGACGATCACTCCCTGGTTCGCGGCGGCCCAGTGAGCGTTCTCCCAGACGAACTGCCCCCCCTGATGTTGCCAGTACCCCGGCGTCCAATAAGCGTTGCTGAACGGCGGCTGCACCCAACCGCCGCCGACCCAGGCCCAACTGTCGGGCGTGCGGTCCCAATGCCCGCCGACCCACACCCCGCCCGTCGCCGGCGCCGGCGTGATCAACTCCTGCTGCGGCGCCGGAATCTGGACATACGTCGGCGAGACGACGACCGGTTCTTCCACCACTGTTGGGGTCTCAATGACGGTCGGCGTTTCCACCACGACCTGAGCAATCAGATCGCCCTGCCAGATCCAGGCGATGGTCGCCGCGACTGCGGCCAGCAAGCAGGCCTGACGAATCATTCCGAGTCCCTCCATGTTCAGATCATCTCAGAGAATGTGCGCACTGCTGCGACAATCTAGTCGAGGCGCCGACCGCGGGTAAACTGCAACTCAAAGATCGACGCGACGGAGCCGTAAGGCGTTGGCGATCACCGAGACCGAGCTGAGACTCATCGCGGCCGCGGCCACGATCGGGCTCAGCAGCCAACCGAAGAGGGGATACAGCACGCCGGCCGCGACCGGCACCCCCAGCGCGTTGTAGACGAACGCGAAGAACAGATTCTGGCGGATGTTGCTCATCGTTCGCTCGCTCAGGCGGCGGGCGCGGACGATGCCGCGAAGGTCGCCCTTTACGAGCGTCACCCCGGCGCTCTCCATGGCGACGTCGGTCCCCGTCCCCATCGCGATGCCGACGGCGGCTTCGGCGAGGGCGGGGGCGTCGTTCACGCCGTCGCCGGCCATGGCGACCGTGCGGCCTTCGCTCTTGAGCCTTCGCACCACTTCCACCTTCTGTTCGGGCAACACCTCGGCCTCAACGCGTTCGATTCCCAACTGGGACGCGACCGCCTCAGCCGTCGCGCGGCTGTCGCCCGTGAGCATGACGATCTCGATCCCCTCCTCGCGCAGCAGCCGTAGCGCCTCGGCCGTCGACTCCTTGATCGGATCGGCCACGCCGAGCAACCCAGCGAGCTTCCCGTCGACGGCGACGAACATCACCGTCTGCCCCTGGCGACGTTGACTTTCAGCCGCATCGCCCTGCGACGCGATCGACGCGCCAACGTCGTCCATCAAGCGGGAGTTCCCGACGGCAACGCGGCGGCCATCGACCAGGGCGACGACGCCGCGGCCGGTGGTCGATTGAAAATCGCTCGCCTCCGTGAGCGAGACTCCGAGTTCCTCAGCGCCGCGCACGATCGCGGCCGCGACCGGATGTTCGCTCCCGCGCTCCACGCTGGCGGCCAGGCAGAGTAAGTCGGCCTCGCTCCAACCTTCGCTCGGCGTCACCGCGACCAGCCGCGGCTTCCCTTCGGTGAGGGTTCCCGTCTTGTCGACGACGAGCGTGTTCACTCGCTCGAGCGTCTGCAGCGCTTCGGCGTCGCGAACCAGCACTCCTGCCGTGGCTCCGCGACCGACGGCGACCATGATCGACATCGGCGTCGCGAGTCCCAGGGCGCAGGGGCAGGCAATGATCAACACCGCGACGGCGTTCACGAGCGCGTAAGCCAACCGCGGCTGCGGGCCGATTGCCGCCCACGCGATGAACGTGATGACCGCCGCGGCCAACACCGCCGGCACAAAGTACGCCGCGACCTGATCGGCAAGTCGTTGGATTGGCGCCCGGCTCCGCTGGGCTTGGCCGACCATCTGGATGATCTGCGCGAGCATCGTCTCACTGCCGACGCGCTCGGCCGTCATTACCAGCGAACCTGTGCCATTAACCGTGCCGCCGATGAGCCGGTCGCCGCTTTGCTTCTCCACGGGGATCGGCTCGCCGGTGATCATCGACTCGTCGACGTAGCTCGATCCGTCGACAACGCTCCCGTCGACGGGAACCTTCTCGCCTGGACGAACGCGCAGTCGATCGCCGGCAACGACCTCGTCGAGCGGCACGTCCTCTTCACGACCATCAGCGGCAATGCGGCGAGCGAGCTTCGGCGCCAGGTCGAGCAACGACCGGATTGCGGCGCCCGTCTGGTAACGAGCTCGCAGCTCAAGCACCTGGCCCAGCAACACCAGCGTGACAATCACGGCGGCCGCTTCGAAGTAGAGCGCGACCTCGCCATGCATCATCCGGAACGATGCGGGGAACCAGTGCGGCGCGATCGCGGCGACGACGCTATAGGCGTAAGCGGTTCCCGTGCCGATCCCGATCAGCGTGAACATGTTCAGCGAGCGGTTCTCGATCGACCGCCATGCCCGCACGAAGAAGGGCCACCCGCCCCACAGCACGACCGGCGTCGCGAGGGCGAGTTCCACCAGCGGCAAGGTCCGTCCCGGGAACCACGCGGCGAAGCCTTCCATGAAGAACATTCTCGCCATCGCCAGCACAACGAGCGGCACGGTGAGCGCCGCGCAGATCCAGAACCGCCGCGTCATGTCGACGAGCTCGGTGTTCGGCTCATCGCTCGCCGCGACCAGCATCGGCTCGAGCGCCATCCCGCAAAGCGGGCAATCGCCGGGCCCGTCGCGTACGATCTCCGGATGCATCGGGCAGGTGTACTGGCCTGAGGCGACGGCTCCCGGCGGCGGAGCAGGCTTCTGCTTATCGTCGCCGTGGTGGCAGCAGCCGCCGTGGCCTGCTTCGATCTTCATTCTCGATGCATCGAGATACTGCGCTGGGTCAGCCGAGAACTTCTCGAGACAACCGCGGCTGCAGAAGTAGTAGGTCGTTCCCGCATGCTCGGTATGGAGCTTCGCCGTCGAGGGATCAACCGTCATCCCGCAAACCGGATCGAGCCTCTTCGGCGCATGGCTCGCCCCGGGCAGCGAGATCTCGTGAAGTTCATGGTCCATCGCGGCTTCTCCTGGGCGGCTGTCCTGACTAGCCAGTCAGTATAGTAAACCGCCAAGGACGCCAAGGACGCCAAGGGAAGACATCCAGAAGAAAGGAACCGCAGATAAACGCCGATGAACGCAAATGATTCAGGAAGAGAGGCTCTTCCTCACTTATCTCATCTGCGTCTATCTGCGTTCATCAGCGGTTCCATAATTCTTCGCCGTGGATCGAATCGGCAAACCTCAGCCCTTCGCCCACTTCTCCGGGATGCGGCAGAGCGAAGCGAGCAACAAGTCGCGAATCGCCGTCAAATCGCGCGGCAGGCGGTCGTACAGCTTGAAGAACAGCTCGTTGTGCGACGCGATCTCCTGGAACCACTCCTCGCGGTCGACGCGCATCACTTCGCGGAACTGCTCCTTCGTGAAGTTCAGCCCGGTCCAATCGATATCGTCGTACTTCGGCGTCCAACCAAGCGGCCCCTCGAACGCGCGGGCCTGTCCTTTCGCACGGCGGATCACCCACTGCAAGATCCGCATGTTGTCGCCGAAGCCGGGCCACAGGTACTCGCCCTTTTCGTTCTTGCGGAACCAGTTGACGATGAAAATCCGCGGCGGGTTTTCCAGCTGCTGGCCGAAGCTCAGCCAGTGATTGAAGTAGTCGGCCATGTGGTATCCGCAGAACGGCAGCATGGCGAACGGATCGCGCCGCACTTGGCCAATCTTGCCGAACGCGGCCGCCGTCTGTTCCGAACCGATCGTCGCGGCGCCGTAGACGCCGAACTGCCAGTTGAACGCCTGCGTGATCAACGGCTGCGTCGTTTGCCGGCGACCGCCGAAGATAAACGCCGTGATCGGCACGCCCGAGGGATCGTTGTGAGCCGGATCGGCCGAAGGGCATTGGTCGAACGGCGCCGTGAACCGTGAGTTGGGATGCGACGACTTCGCTTCGCTCTGCGGAGTCCAGTCGTTCCCTTGCCAGTCGATCAAATGGGCCGGCGGCTCGGCGGTCATCCCCTCCCACCAGACATCGCCGTCGTCGGTGAGCGCGACATTGGTGAAGATCGTGTTCTCGCGAATCGAGTCCATCGCGTTGGGGTTGGTCTCTTCGTTCGTGCCGGGGGCGACGCCGAAGAAACCCGCTTCGGGGTTAATCGCGTAAAGCTTGCCGTCCGCTCCTGGTTTAATCCAGGCGATGTCGTCGCCGACGGTGGTCACTTCCCACCCTTCCTTCTTGAAGTGCTTCGGCGGGATCAGCATCGCGAAGTTCGTTTTGCCGCACGCGCTGGGGAACGCGGCGGCGACGTAGCTCTTCTCGCCGTCGGGGCTCTTTACGCCCGAGATGAGCATATGCTCGGCGAGCCAACCTTCATCGCGGGCCATCACCGAGGCGATCCGCAGCGCGAAGCACTTCTTTCCGAGCAGAGCATTGCCGCCGTAGCCCGAGCCATAGCTCCAGATCGATCGCTCTTCAGGGAAGTGGACGATGTACTTGTTCTTCGGATCGGCCTGGCAGGGCCACGCGACGTCTTGCTGCCCGGCGGCGAGCGGCGCGCCGACCGAGTGGAGACACTTCACAAACTGGCCGTCGCCTAACACCTCGAGCACGCGGCCCCCCATGCGAGTCATGATCCGCATGTTCGCCACAACGTACGGCGAGTCGGTCAGCTGCACGCCAATGTGGGCGATCGGCGAACCGACCGGGCCCATACTGAACGGAATGACGTACATCGTCCTGCCCCGCATGCAGCCGTCGAATTTCGACTGCAGCAGCTTCTGCATCTCGGTGGGCGCCATCCAGTTGTTGGTGGGGCCCGCGTCGCCTTGATCGGCTGAACAGATGTAGGTGCGATCCTCAACGCGCGCCACGTCGCTCGGATGGCTGCGGGCGAGGAAGCTGTTGGGGCGCAGTTCGGGATTGAGCCGAATCATCGTGCCGCTGGCGACCATCTCTTCACAGAGGCGGTCGTACTCTTCCTGCGAGCCGTCGCACCAATAAACCTGGTCCGGCTTGCAGAGGGCGGCGAACTCGTCGACCCACGCGAGCAATTCGCGGTTTTTGGTGGCGGGACGAACGGGGGCGGCGGCAGCGGGCATGTTCAGGTCTCCTTCCAGAAGCGTGCGTCAGCGGCGGACGGCCATCTTTGGCAGTGTACGGTTTCTCGCCAGCGGACGCTTGCTGATTTTGTCCAGCACGAAACGCAAACCGCGGTCCAGATGCGCTCTATCGCTCAACTCGAACGACAATCCCTTGAAAACAGGGCGGTTACGCCAAACGCCAATCGGCGCCTCGGCCCAATTCGCACAATCAAGACCGCGAAGAGTGTGCGAACCGGCGCGCAGCGCGAAGCATTGTCGCGCGCGGGACGCCCAAATGCGAGTCCTCCCCCCCGACAAACTCTAGCCATTCGTCGGCGGAAATGTCGCCGTTGCGGAAGGAGCGATGACGGCGATCTCGTTGAACCGGGAGAAATCCTGGCCGTTGAACGACAGCAGATGGGTGAGGCCGTGCCGTACCATGGCGGCGACGAGTCGGGCGTCGTGAGCTTGCTTACCCAGGATGGCGTACTTGGCGATGAGATCTCTCCAAGCATCAAACACGCCGCTGTCATCCTCGAACAATTCGGAAGACTCAAGAATGCGGCGTTGATCTTCAAGCGATTGGTCGACGCTGAAGCCAAGTCCGTTGTTGGCCATCGGTCGAGTTGAAACCGACCACAACTCGTAGAAGATTTGGGGGACGACCGCCAACTGGTGGCCAGCGGTTCGCAGAGACGTTCTGTGAAGGCGGAATTGACCGGCGTGGGACGTACTCGCCCTCGGCCCGTCATCCACTTGGTGCATTCGGATTAGGTGAGGAATTGTATCGTCGCACGCTCCGCTAGCGCGTCGCGGCTAACGCCTTATGCCAATCGGTTTGATACTGGGCGTACAACGCTATTCCTTAATCAAATCCCGCACCGTCTTCCCGCCCGGAATCATCGGCAACACGTGTTCCTGATACGGGGCTGCCACGTCGAGCACATACGGCCCGTCGTGGGCGATCATCTCTTCGATCGCCGCCGGCAGGTCGGACTTCTTGTCGACGTACGCGGCGCCGCAGCCGAACCCCTTGGCGATGCCGACGAAGTTCGGGTAGCGCTCGGCGTGGTTCAGCGGGCCGATGCCGTCGCCTTGGCCCGACCATTCGGGGTTATCGATGGGGCCGAGGTAAGTGTGGGCCCGATTGCCTTGCATGAACCGGTCTTCCCACTGCACGACCATGCCGAGGTGCTGGTTGTTGAGCAGCAGCACCTTCACCGGCAGCTTCTCGCAAACGCAGGTGGCGAGCTCCTGGATGTTCATCAGGAAGCTGCCGTCGCCGTCGATGTCGAAGCAGAGACGGCCGGGGTTGGCGGCCTGGGCGCCCATCGCGGCGGGCAGACCGAAGCCCATCGTCCCCAACCCGCTGCTGCAGAGCCAACGGCGCGGCTCGAGGAACTTGTAGAACTGGGCGGCCCACATCTGATGCTGGCCGACGCCCACGGCAATGACCGGGTCTTTCTCGATCGTCATTTCCCACAGCGTACGGATCGCATGCTGCTGGAGAATGCCGGGATACTGTTCGTTGTACTTGAACGGCTCGTCGTTCTTCCAACGCATGCACTGCTCGACCCAGTCGGAGATATCCTCCGGGGCTTCGACGATCTTGTTGAGCTCGTCGAGGGCGAACTTCACGTCGCTGCAGACCGGGATGTGGGCTGGCTTATTCTTGTTGAGCTCCGAGGCGTCGATGTCGACGTGGATGATCTTGCCATGCTTGCAGAACTCTTCGACCTTGCCGGTGACGCGGTCGTCGAAGCGAACGCCGAGCGCGATCAACAGGTCGGCCTGATCGACCGCGTAGTTCGCGTAGACCGACCCATGCATGCCGAGCATGTCGAGGCAGAGCGGCTCAGTCGACGGAAAGATGCCGAGCCCCATCACCGTCGTCGTCACCGGAATGCCGGTCTTGTTCACCAGCTTGCGTAGCGCGTCCTTCGCTTCGGCGGTGACGATGCCGCCGCCGGCGTAGATGATTGGCCGGCGGGCCCGCTTGATCGCGGCCGCCATCTGGTTAATCTGTTCCGGCTTCGCGCGGGGCGACTCGACCTTGTAGCCCGGCAGGTTCAGCGGCTCGTCGTAGTTCGGCACGCACGAGTCCATCTGGACGTTCTTCGGCATGTCGATGAGCACCGGGCCGGGGCGGCCGGTGGTGGCGATGATGAACGCCTCGCGCACGACGCGGGCGAGATCATTCACGTCGGTCACTAGGTAGTGGTGCTTCGTGATGCCGCGGCAGACTTCAACGATGGGCGTCTCTTGAAAGGCGTCGGTGCCGATGACGGCAGTCGGCACCTGGCCGGTGATCGCGATGAGTGGGATGCTATCAAGCTTGGCATCGGCGATCGCGGTAACGAGGTTCGTCGCGCCGGGACCGCTGGTCGCCATACAGACGCCGACCTGGCCGGTGCTGCGGGCCCAACCTTGCGCGGCGAACGCGCCCCCTTGCTCGTGGCGAGGGAGAATCGTCCGCAGCTTATCGCCGAAGCGCGTGAGGGCCTGATGCAGCGGCATGCTGCAGCCGCCGGGGTAGGCGAAGATCGTCTCGACCCCGTGATTAACCAGCGATTGCACCAGAATATCGGCGCCACTGACTAACTCTTCTTTCACGCGGGGTTTCTCGATCGTTGCCATGGTGGCGCCTCAGCTCTGCAGAAATTCGGGGAAGTGAACGGGGCGGCGGCGTAGGACGCCCGGCCAGAAAGCTCCGTAAACCTGTTTATGGTAAACGGATGGGGGGGCGGAAACAACCTTTGGCCTTCGTAGCAGGCACACTCAGTGTGCCGTGGCGAACCCTCGTTAGGACCGGCCCAACCGGCAATGCGCGACGGCACACGGAGTGTGCCTGCTACAAGGGGGAGAGTCCAGCCGGCGGCAAAAGGTTCGGGAATCCCGCCGTTGCGGCGACCGGCGGCCGTTAGGCGTTCACCCGGCGGGGAATCGTGAAGGAATAGAGGACTACCACGGCGCCCCCCCCCATGAGACTCCAGGGCGCCCAATCGGGCGGAACTACCACCTTCTGCTCGGCGGCAGGGGAGTTCTCAGGCTTCTTGAGGACGGCCCGTTCGACGGCGAGGGCTTCAACGCCCAACAGGCAACTGTAGACGCCCAGGGCGAGAAATAGGGATCGGAACATGGGACGGACTCCTGGCCGAAGAGGGGAGGGCGGTCGTTCGGCGCGGGGTCGCCCACCGGGACCAGCATCGATCCAGGCGCAGCGGACTCCTTTGAGAGATTATCGGAACGGCATGCTGGCGCCCTGCAGCATGCACGCCGAAGTCCGTGCGGGGTACTGCGGTCGAGGTGCGGGGTTCCGCGGATTATTTGGATTGTCGGGGAAACATTAAGCCCGACGGCTCGTATTGAGCGACTTCAAAGCAGAGGGTAGCATCTCGACGCCGTACCGCTCACGGCGCCTGTCACCGAGAACCGCCGATATGCCCGCCAAGCTGACCGTACTGCTCACCTGCAAAAACGAGCGCGCCAACATCGGCCCCTGTCTCAATAGTGTCGCCGGGATTGCCGACGAGTTGCTGGTGGCCGACTCCGGCTCGACCGACGGCACGCTGGAGTACGTGCGCAGTCGCGGCGACTGCCGCATCATCGAACGCGAGTATCGCACGGCCGGCGACTTCAAGAACTGGGCGATCCCGCAGGCGTCGCATGAGTGGGTCCTCATCCTCGACAGCGATGAACGGGTCACTCCCGCGATGGCGGCCGAGATTCGGGAACTGTTGTCGGGCGCGCCGAAATACGACGCCTACTGGATGGGGCGAGCCAATCACCTCATGGGACACCGGGTCCACTACACCGACTGGGCGCGCGACCGTCTAGTGCGGCTCTTTCGCCGCGACGTGGGACGATACGAAGGCCCCAGCGACCACGGCAACGTTTGCGTGCCGACGAGGCGTTACGGTTCGCTCCGCACGTTGCTCGATCACTACACACTCTGGTCGTGGGAAACATATCTCCGCAAGTTCGATCGCTACACGCGCGTTCAAGCGGAACAGTGGCACGCGGAGGGTCGCAAGCCGAGCTACCGGCGGATGCTGGTCTCGCCGCCGCTGCGATTCTTCCGCGACTTCGTCGTCCATCGCGGCTTTCTGGACGGCATGGTCGGGCTGCAGATTTCGTGGATGAGCGCCTTCTACACGTTCATGAAGCAAGCGCGGCTTTGGGAGCTTCACTACGGCCTACAGCAGGACGAAGTGGAGCCCGAGGCGATTGATGCGGCTGAACGACGTGCGGCATAGCAGTCGCGGCATTGGCCTAAGCGTTTTTTACCACCAAGGCACTAAGAACACGAAGACGCACTAAGAAAGGCAGAAAGTAAAAACTTGATTTCGGCAATTTTCTGAATTGCCTTTCTTTCGTGCGTCTTTATGTCATTCGTGTCTTCGTGGTTAGAAATTTTATAAACGCTCCGGCGGATCGTTGATCCGCGGCTACTCATTCTTGAGCCTGCCGCCTACAATCACCCCGTGGCGATGGAAACTGCCGCGGGGGAAACTGCCGACGCCAGCGCAGCGTTGCGCGGGTTGCCCGCTCAATTAGCGACGCACGCCGACTTTTCCGAGGTTCTCGCCAGTCTGGCCAACGGTCAGGCGGGGACGCTCGGCGGAGTCTGGGGGTCTTCGCGCGCTCTGGTCGCGGCGGCGCTTGGTCAGCATTGTCCCAGCACGCTGACCGTCGTGCTGCCGCACGCGGCCGACGTCGATTCGCTCGTCGACGATTTGGCGCTCTTCACCGACGCTGAGGTCAAAGCCTTTCCCGCCACCGAAGCCGACGCCGGCGATCGGGTGGTGCGTGACGAGAATTTTGGGCAACGCCAACGACTGATCAAGCGATTGGTCGGCGGCTCGGCGCCGCGGATCGTCGTCACCTCGATTCAATCGCTGCTGCAGCCGCTGCCGAGCGTTGAACAGTTGGCGGCGGCGACGCAACGTATCGCCGTCGGCAAGCGGCTCGACGTCGATGCGTTCACGCATTGGCTCGCGGCGCGCGGTTGCCAGGGAACGACGGCAGTGGAACTCGCCGGCGAGTTCTCCTTGCGCGGCGGCATTCTCGACGTGTTCCCGCCTGACGCGACCGACCCGTTGCGGATCGAACTCTTCGACGAGGAAGTAGAGTCAATCCGCACCTTCGACGTTGCGACGCAGCGGAGCCTCGAAAGCTTGTCGACGGCGGACGTCACGGTGCTCGCCGCCGATGCGAAGCTGCGGACCCACTTTGCGAGCTATTTGCCGGCGGGCAGTTGGTTCATGCTCGTGGAGCCCTCTGACCTCGAAGAGGAGGGAAAACACTACCATCGCCGACTGGAGCATCCCGAGGACTATTTCGCCACGTCGACAACGCTGGCGGAGGCGTTCAAGTTTCCGTCGGTGACGGCGTCGGGCGTGCCGGCCGGGTCGTACGAGACGACGGCTCACTTGCAGTTCGAATCGGTCGAGCAGTTCAGCGGCGACGTCGCGCGGGTCCGCGGGGAGTTGGAGTCGGCCTCGACGGGGCAGCATGTTTATCTGGTTTGCGACACCGACGCTGAAGTGGAGCGACTCGGCGAAGTCTTTCGCGAGAC
The DNA here is from genome assembly GCA_041740115.1 of Pirellulales bacterium. GTDB lineage: Bacteria > Planctomycetota > Planctomycetia > Pirellulales > Lacipirellulaceae > Lacipirellula. The sequence continues at coordinate 6,043 of JBGSMO010000438.1, read as the reverse complement.
GAAACTCGCCCAAGACGGACGCCTCCACTTCGCCCGCGGGCGATTGGCGCATGGGTTCCGCGTGCTGAACGTAAACGTTGACCCTTTGGCTCCCTCCCCCTCGAGGGGAGGGCTGGGGAGGGGGGCGGATGTGGCGGAATCGTCTGCCACTTCAATGACCCCTCCCCTATCCCCTCCCCCTCAAGGGGAGGGGGACCAAACGGGCAGCATTGCAAGTCAATCCAGCCTGATCCTGATCAGCGCTGCCGAGTTGTTCCATCGCACCGAGTTATCGCGGCCCGCGCAGCGACCGACCGGCCGCGCGATCGACAGCTTCCTGCAACTCCGCGAAGGTGATTTGGTCGTCCACCTGGCTCACGGCATCGGTCGCTATCGCGGGCTGAAGCTCCTCGACAAGGAAGCGGGCGCTGAAGAGCACCTCGAGCTCGAATACGCCGAGGGGACGCGGATCTTCGTTCCCACCAGCAAGATCGAGCTCGTCCAGAAGTACGTCGGTGGGCGCAAGGCGAAGCCAACGCTGGCGAAGATTGGCGGCACGGCGTGGCTGAGGCAGAAGAAGGCGGCGGAGCGCGCCGTTGAGGATCTTGCCGTCGACATGCTGCAGGTGCAGGCGGCCCGCGAGGCGCGGCCCGGCATTACGTTTCCCGCCGATACGCCGTGGCAGCAGGAGTTCGACGCCGCGTTTCCCTATCAAGAAACTCCCGACCAACTGACGGCGATCGCGGCCATCAAGCAGGACATGCAGCTCTCGAAGCCGATGGATCGCCTCCTGTGCGGCGACGTCGGCTTCGGCAAGACCGAGATGGCGATCCGCGCCGCGTTCAAGGCCATCGACGCCGGCTACCAAGTGGCGGTGCTCGTGCCGACGACGATCCTCGCTGAGCAGCATCGGCGGACGTTTACGCAACGGATGGCGGAGTTCCCGTTCCAAATCGCCGCCGTCTCGCGATTCTGCACCGCGAAGGAAGAGCGCCAGATTCTCAAACAGACGGCGGACGGGACGATCGACCTGCTCATCGGCACGCATCGGCTCGCGTCGCCCGACGTGAAGTTCCAGAATCTGGGACTGGTGATCATCGACGAAGAGCAGCGGTTCGGCGTCGCCGTGAAGGAGCGGCTCAAGGCGCTCCGTGCGAGCGTCGACGTGCTGACAATGACGGCGACGCCCATTCCGCGGACGCTCCACATGTCCCTGCTGGGCGTGCGTAGCATTTCAAACCTTGAGACGGCGCCGAAGGATCGGCTCGCCGTCGAGACCCGGATCGCGCGGTTCGACGATGCGCTCATTCGCCACGCGATCCTACGGGAACTGAATCGCGGCGGGCAGGCGTACTTCGTGCACAATCGCATCCATGATATCCAGAAAGTCGCGCACGAACTGCAGCGAATTGTCCCCGAGGCGACGATCGGCATCGGCCACGGCCAGTTGAACGAAACGGAGCTGGAAGACGTGATGCTGGGGTTCGTGCGGCATGAGTTCGACATCCTGCTCGCCACGACGATCGTCGAGAGCGGCCTCGACATCCCCAACGCGAACACGATCTTCATCGACGACGCCGATCGCTACGGCTTGGCCGATCTCCACCAGTTGCGGGGCAGGGTGGGGCGGTACAAGCATCGAGCTTACTGCTACTTGCTGGTCGATCAGAAGCGGCACCTCTCGGCCGAGGCGGCGCGGCGGCTGCGGGCGATCGAGGAGTTCAGCCAGATGGGCGCCGGATTCGCGCTGGCGATGCGGGATCTCGAACTGCGCGGCGCCGGCAATCTGTTGGGAACTCAGCAGAGCGGCCACATCGCCGCAGTCGGGTACGAACTTTACTGCGCGCTGCTCGAGAAGGCGGTGCGGGAATTGAAGAAGTTGCCGCCGAAGGACTCGGTCGACGTATCCGTCGATCTGCCGGTCGCGGCTTACTTCCCCGAGCGGTATCTTCCCGACATGCGGACGAAGATCGACCTCTATCGCCGGCTCGCGCGCATCGGTACGGAAAGCGAGCTCGACGATCTCCGCGCCGAGCTAGCAGACCGCTTCGGGGAGGTTCCGCCGCCGGTGGAACAGCTCATCGAACTCGGCAGATTGCGGATCTGGGCCCATCAGCATCTGCTGGAGGCGATCCACCTCGAAGGGAAGTACGCGGTGCTCACCTACAGCAATCGCGGCCCGCTGAGCCGGCTGGTCGAGCGCAGCCGCGGCTCATTGCGGGTGGCCGACGCGCGCAGCGCCTACCTGGTGTTGGGCCCCGACGCCGATGATCCCGACCGAGTGCTATCGCGGCTGAAATCTCTCTTGCGGCCAACCGAGTTAGCTTCCTAGAATCTCGCCGCTTTGGTCTAGGTTTTGGGCGCTGCCGCCACGCTGCGCGCGATCGCCGTCGCTCGAAGGCGGCGCTGCTTTTCGCTTGGTGAACTGAGAACGACTTCGTGCCGCGACGACTCTTCAACTTGCTGGTAGGCGGAATGCTGACGCTCTGCGCAGCGTCCGAGACCGCTCGCGCCCAGTCGTTCGAACCGCCGCCGGTTCCGTCGACAACGGGGCCCTCCTCGCCGTCGTCGGCAGTGCGGGGCGTTCAAGACGGCAGCGATCCGCTGAGCAGTCCGGCCATGCCGGGCGGCGTCGCCGGGGCGCCTGCCGCCACGTTCGTCTCGCCCAGCGGTCAATCGAACGTCGCGGCAACCGAAGCCCTCGGCCCGCCGATCGTCCCGACCGACGCCCAACCCATCGCCGGCAGCGAGATCATCGGCCGTGTCGAGGATCAGGTGATCCTCGCCAGCGACGTGCTGTGGCAAGTCCAGCGCATGATCAACTCGATGGAAAAACAAAGAAACATGAAGGTGACGCCCGAACAGCGTCCCGAAATCGAGCGAATCCTGCTTGAGCGGATGCTGCTCCAACTGATCGACACTAAGCTGCTGTTCGCCGACTTCCGTCGCACCCTTCCGCCGGAGAATCTCAAGCAGGTCGAGAAGACGCTGGCCGAACCGTTCGAAACCTCTGAAATTCCGAAGCTGCTCGAAACCTACGGCGTGAAGGACCGCGTCGAGCTCAACGCGGCGCTCATTCAGAACGGCTCCTCGCTGAAGGACGTCCAGCGGCAATACACCGAGAAGATGGTCGCCGGCGAGTGGCTGCGGCAGCGGATGCCGAAGCTGAAGGTCGTCACGCATGAGGAGATGCTCGCCTACTACCAGGATCATCTCAAGGAATATGAGTACCCCGGCAGCATCAAGTGGGAAGAACTGATGGTCCGGTTCGACCGCTTCCCGGGCACTCCGGAGGAAAAACGGCAAGCCGCCTGGCAAGCCCTGGCGGCCATGGGCAACGAAGTCTGGGCCGTCGTGGCGATCAACCCCGGCCTGCGCGGACCGGTCTTCGCCAACGTCGCGCGGGCCAAATCGCACGGTTTCACCGCCGACGAGGGAGGCCTCCAAGAATCGAGCCCCGGTTCGCTCACCTGCGAAGCGCTCAACGAGGCGCTCGTGACGCTGGAACTTGGTCGCATGAGCAACGGCATCGAAAGCGAACGAGGGTTCCATTTGGTTCGCGTACTCGAGCGGAAGGAACCGGGCCGGACGCCGTTCACCGAGGCCCAGGCGAAGATTCGCGAAATGCTCGAAAACGAGCAGAAGGAAGTCCTCGTCACCGAGGAGCTCAAGAAGCTGCGGAAAACCGCCCGCGTTTGGACGATCTTCCACGGCGACGTGAACGGCCCGCAGCTTTCGGAATTGCTGGACGACAAGAAGCGGCGCTAGAAAAGGGTTCAGGTTGCGGGGTTCAGGGTTCAGCAAATTCCCGAGCCCTGAACCCCGAACCCTGAACCTTGAACTCTCTTCCGCGGATTGAACCGGTTCCTTGCCGCCGGTAAACTTCATGGCTCCTCCGCTCGCGCCGTGGTTCGCTCCGCTGCGGCGTTTCCCCGCGGAGCCGCTCCGTCCGCCCGTCGTCCAGCCCGCCGTGTCCGCCGAAAGGATCGTCCGATGTCTGAGGTTGCCAAGCTCTCCACTCCCGACGGCAAGCAACTCGAGCTCCCCGTCGTCGTGGGAACCGAGCAGGAGCGGGCGGTCGACATCAGCAAACTCCTCGCCTCCAGCGGCTATATCACGCTCGACGAGGGCTACGTCAACACGGGCGCCACGACCAGCGCGATCACCTTTCTCGACGGCGAGAAGGGGATCCTGCGCTACCGCGGCTACCCGATCGAGGAACTTGCCAAGAAGTGCCGGTTCATCGAGATCGCCTACCTGCTGATTTACGGCGAACTGCCGACCCAGGAGCAGTTTGAGCATTTCCGCGGGATGCTGTTTCGCCACACGATGCTCCACGAGGATATGCGGCTGTTCTACAACGGCTTTCCGCGCGACGCCCATCCGATGGCGATCCTCGGCTCGGTCGTCGGGGCGATGTCGACGTTCTACCAAGACTCGCTCGACCCGCACGATCAGGAGCAGGTCGACGACTCGATCGTCCGGCTGATGGCCAAGCTGCCGACGATCGCGGCCTTCGCCTACAAGAAGTCGATCGGCCAGCCGTACGTCTACCCCGACAACTCGCTGTCGTACTGTGCGAACTTCCTGCAGATGATGTTCGCCGTGCCGAGCGAGAAGTACGAGGTCGATCAGGACTTCGTCGACGCGCTCAACCTGCTGCTGATCGTCCACGCCGACCACGAGCAGAACTGCAGCACTTCGACGGTGCGGATGGTTGGCTCGTCGAACGCCAACCTGTTCGCGTCGATCTCGGCCGGCATCAGCGCCTTGTGGGGTCCGCTGCATGGCGGGGCGAACGAGGCGTGCGTCCAGATGCTCGAGCAGATTCGCCGCGACGGGTCGAACGTCAAGAAATACGTCGAAATGGCGAAGGACAAGAACAACAACTTCCGGCTGATGGGCTTCGGCCATCGCGTCTACAAGAGCTTCGACCCGCGAGCGACGATCATCAAGGAAGCGTGCCATAAGATTCTCGCGAAGCAGGCGATCAAGGATCCGATCTTCGATATCGCGCTGGAACTGGAGCAGGTGGCGCTCAACGACCCCTACTTCATCGAGCGGAAGCTGTATCCGAACGTCGACTTCTACTCGGGCGTCGTCTACCGCGCCATCGGCATTCCGGAGCAGATGTTTACCGTGCTGTTCGCCATCGGGCGGCTGCCGGGGTGGATCGCCCACTGGGTCGAGATGCACACCAACCCGGCGAAGAAGATCTGCCGTCCGCGGCAGATCTACACCGGACCGACGCAGCGGTCGATCACGCCGATGGACGAGCGGTAATCGGGCCCTATGCCGCTCCGCAGAGGATGGAACCGCGGATGAACGCAGATAGCCTTTGTTCGCGTTACCCTGGCATCCTTTTGTAAGAAAAAGACTTCAACACAGAGGACACGGAGAGCACAGAGGAAATGCAAGAGAAATTAACTCTCTTTCATCTTCTCTGTGTCCTCTGTGCTCTCTGTGTTAAAAGCATTTTTTCATGGGCAGCGAAGCCAAGGAGCTAAGCGGCGCGTTTGCGGGCGGCTTGGGCTCGTTTCTTGGCGGCTCGCTTTTGTCGTTTGGTCGCGGCTTGCTGTTTTCGCGACAACAATGCCGCGCGGCGGCGCAGGGCGGCGTGGCGCTGGAGGTTGAGAAGTTGAGTCTCCGCGACCGCCGCGGGGGGACTTTCCACCAGGAGGGGAAGTTCTGTCGCGGGTCTTTCTGACGTCGGGCATTCTGTCGCTTTAGCGATTTTTGGCGACACAATGTCGGCGGGCGGCGCGCTGCAGGCCTCCGCCGCGTTTGACGGCGGTGTAACGGGCTCGGCATTGTCCTGCGCCGTGCTCGTCGCGCCGTCGTGGTTCAATTCTTCCCCGCACTCGTTTTCTGTCGCCTCATGCGTTTTTGGCGACAGCATCACTTCGGCAGGCGGCGGCCCAGGGCATAACTCGCCCGGTAGCTTGAAGGGCGCGAGCGCGGCGACCGCCGGAAAGCAGCTGGCGAAGGCTCGCTGGCAAGCGGCGAAGACGCGACCGTCGACCGCGTCGCGTTGCTCCGGCAGGGTTCCTTCCAGCGCCGCTTC
>JBGSMO010000433.1:0-29031 GCA_041740115.1 Pirellulales bacterium | reverse complement strand
GTGGCGGCGCGAGTCGAGGATCGTTGCCGCGTGGTGCGAGACCTCGCGGGCGGCGTCGAGGCCGGCCTTGCGGGCGATCAGCGAATCAGGCTCCGCGGCGAGGAGTTCTAGGAAGGCGATGACGATCGCCTCGCCCAAGGGCTGCCCGTCGGCGACGTGCTGTTCGATGCGGTCGGCGGTGCGGAAGACTTCGACAAAACCGTTCACGTACTGACGGGCGATCAGGTCGCGGTCGGCTGCCATCGCCATCGCCTTGCGGAGCGTGAGCCCTGCCGGCGGGGCCTCGTTCACGTCCGCCTCGTCGACTTCGCCGAGCCCGCCTGGTTGGGCGAGCGGGATCGCTCCGTAGACGCAGCAAGTGTCTTCGTAGCTCAGCCCTGTGAGGACCGCCTCGATGCCGGCGCTAAGCGGCAAGCCGCCGTCGACGGCCGCGAGGGGAGCGATCAGCAGAAGCATACCGAGATTCGTATTCGTCGCCACCGCCGCCCGCGTGGCGGCCACTGCCGTAAGCACCGTCGGCCCGACGCATTGATCGGGCGTGCGATCGATGATCGGCCCGATGACCGTGGCGCTCGTCAGGAAGTCGACGTAGCTGAGGTCGTCGAAGTCGGCACCGCGGTAGACGTTGCCGGGCTTCGCCGCGGTCGCTTCCCAGATGCAGGCGAGCGTGGCACAGCCGCCGAGCGTCAGGGGCGGAGGAGCATCGAGTTGGCGGCAAGCTTGGCTCATGAGTCGGTTCGGTGGAGAAAGCTCCGGACCGCCTCTTCCGCCTCGTCCGGGGCGTCCTCGACGACCCAATGGCCGACGTCGGGGAGCCGCACCACGTCGGCGTCGGGCCATTCCTCGACGAACCGCGTGAGGCAACGGGTGTTGAAGCACCAGTCGCGTTCGCCCCAGACGAGGAGCGTCGGCAGGTCGGCCATCTGCGGGAGTTTGCGTTCGATCGCTTCGAGCGTTTGCCAGGTCGGATGGCGATCGTTCGACGGGATGTCGCGGACGAACTGATAGACCGCCGCGCGACGACGCCAGGAGTTGTAGGGGGCGAGGTAGCCGGCGCGGACCGCCGGTTCTAGCGCCGCCTTGCGGGCCAAGGTCATCGTGAGCGCCGCCCGCGAGACGGCGTTGGCGCCTTGCACCATCGCGCGGCCCAGCAGCGGGCCACGGCAGGCGCGGATCCGCCACTGGATAAACCAGGGGCGGAAGGCGCCAGTGTTGAACAGGACGATCCGTTCGAACCGCTCGCGCTCGGCCAGCAGCGTTCCTAGGCCGATGGCGCCGCCCCAGTCCTGTGCGACGAGCGTCACGCGGCGCAGGTCGAGCGTCTCGACGAGTTTCTGCAGGTTGGCGATATGGTCGGCCAGGCGCAGCGGTCGCGGTTGGAGGTCGCTCAGGCCGCAGCCGAGGTGATCAGGAGCGACGCAGCGGTACTCGCCACGGAGCGACTCGATCAGCCGCCGCCAGTGGAACGACCAGGTCGGGTTGCCATGGACGAACAGGAGGGTCCGTTCGGCGTCGCGAGGGCCTTCGTCGAGGTAGTGGAGCCGGCGGCCGTCGACGAACAGCCAGCGCGACTCGAAGGGGTAGAGCGCCCGCCAGGGGGCGTCGGGCTGGGCGGAATCGGTGACGGCGGGTTGGATGCTCAAGCTTGTACGTCGTGGGTCCTGGGGCTGTCGTGTCGCCTCTGTCGCTCGTGTCGCCTCCAGCGGTTTTTCACGACAAGTAACGTTACGCTTGTTGCCGTAAGGCTTTAGCGTGACGGCATCGAGAGTTGTCGTGAGCGTGGACATGGCGGATTGTGTCGCGTCACGTGTTTTTGGCGACAGAAGTGACTGGGTGAACGAATGGGGAATTCGGAATGGTTAATGGGGATGGAGGTTGAGTCATGAATCATCCACATTCCCCATTCAGCATTCCCCATTGGTTTTTGTAACCGCTCCGGCGGCTGGTTGAGCCGCGGCTGCAAACGGTTCAGCCTAGCGGGTTCGTGGGGGGATCGCCACTTGGCTTTTTTGGCCATCTTGACATGCCGTTGGAAGCGTAAGGAATTCGGGGTCTTGCGTAGGGGCTGGACTGGTCGCTTAAGCGACCAGCCCGTGGGGCTGTGGGGACCGCGAGAGCGAGGCTTTGACGGAGGGGGATGGGGCGCGTACAACTGAGAGTCTTGATCGCCCTCGGCGGCGGTCGTCGACGAGGGGCCCTTGCAATGGGGGCCTTACGAACCTGGTCAGGGCGGAAACGCAGCAGCCATAAGTTTGCGTCTCTTTGTGTGGGGGCCTCTCGTCGTCGGCCGAGAAAAAAGGTGTCAGGAACCTTTTGCTGCCATGATCCTGAAAAAGGTTCCTGACACCCTTTTACCCGTCCGCTAGTCGCAAAAGGCGCCCGACCCCTTCTGCACCGCAAATCGATCGCGTCCTGCATGAACGAGTCGCTGCCACCTTCGAACTCGGACGCCGGCGGCGAGTATGTCGTCGTCGCGCGGCGGTATCGGCCGCAGGCGTTTGACGAGTTGGTCGGGCTGGAGCATGTCGCCAAGGCGCTCAAGGGCGCGATCGAGAGCGACCGCGTCGGACACGCCTATCTCTTCACCGGCGCCCGCGGGGTCGGCAAAACCTCCTCGGCCCGCATCTTGGCGAAGGCCCTCAACTGCGAGCGTGGCACGTCGGCCTACCCGTGCGGCGAGTGCGAGGCGTGCCAAAGCATCGCCAGCGGCGACGACGTCGACGTGCTGGAAATCGACGGCGCCAGCAATCGCGGCATCGACGAGATTCGCCAGCTGCGGCAGAACGTCGCCGTGCGGCCGGCGCGGGCGCGGTTCAAGATCTATATCATCGACGAAGTTCACATGCTGACGAAGGAGGCATTCAACGCCCTCCTGAAGACGCTCGAAGAGCCGCCCGAGCATGTGAAGTTCATCTTCGCCACGACCGAGGCGAACAAGATTCCGATCACGATCCTCTCGCGCTGCCAACGGTACGACTTCGCAGGGATCGAGCCGACGGCAATCCACAAACGGCTGAGCGAGATCGCGACGAACGAGGGGGTCGAGGTCGAGTCGGACGCGCTGCAGATCATTGCGATGCGGGCGGCTGGATCGATGCGCGACAGCCAGTCTCTGTTAGAGCAGCTGCTGTCGACCGGCAGCAAGCAGATCACGGCGAAGGACGTCACTGAACTCTTGGGCCTCGCGCCGGCGGCGCGGTTGAGCCGGCTGGTCGAGCCGCTGGTAAATCGCGATGCGGCGGCGGCGCTGGCGGAGCTTGATGCGGCGATCAACGAAGGGGCTGAAGTTGGCCAACTCGTCGATCAACTGCTGGGGTACTTTCGCGATGCGATGACGCAGGCCGTCGGGTGCAATGCGAGCCAGTTGCTCTACGCCTTGCCGACGCAGCGGGAGGAGATCCTGAGCGTCGGGCAGCGGCTGGGGATTCAAACGTTGCTGGCGATTGCACAGGTGCTCGATCAGACGGCGGCGCGGCTGCGGGTGAGTACGCAGGTGCGGACGCTCGCCGAGATGGCGCTCGTGCGGATTTGTCACCTGCAGGATTTGGATGAGATTTCGGCGCTGATTGAGCAGTTGAAGGGGGGCGAGGCGCTTCCCGCGCGACCGGCGGGTGTTTCGCCTGCGGCGATTGGCGCAAAAAAAAACGAGATAGTTAGCGCTAAGCCGCAAGCGGCGGAACGGACGACGCCGACATTGCAGCCCCCGGCTCCGCCGGGGGGTGGCGCGCCGGGTGACGTTGATCGGCCGGTAGTCTCAAACGCTGCGGAGAAATACCCCCCGGCGGAGCCGGGGGCTGGAAAGGCCAGTCCGAATGGGGCTGGAGCGAGCGCGGCAAGTGGGCCGGTGCGCATTAATGCTGGCTCGGCGGAGCGGGTTTGGCGGGAGTCGTTGGAGCGGTTGGAGTCGATCTCCGGGGTGGTGGCGGCTTCGGCCCATGAAGCGACGCAGATCACGGCGGACGGACAGGGGAGGCTGGTCGTCAGCTTTCCCGAGAGCAAGAAGTTCATGCGCGAGTCGTGCCTGCGGCCGCAGAATCACAGTCGCCTCGACGCGGCGCTCGAACAGGTCTGTGGCGGGCGCGTCGTGCTGGCGCTGGTCACGCATCCCGATCCCGCTGGCGCTGCGGCGAATGCTGCCGCGCCTGCGCCGCTCAATCCCAAACAACAGCAGGCAAGCGCGGCGGCGGACCCGTTTGTGAAGCGCGCGGTAGAATTGTTCGAAGGCGACTCGGAGCGATTGCGCTTCGTCGCGCCGCGCGAGGGTTCAAATTAGAATTGAACCGCCAATGACGCCAAGGTTCGCCAAGGAAATGCAAAGTGAATTGAACCACTACGCTACGGCGAACACGACGATGGAAAGAAGATCGCTGTTGGAACCGCAGATAAACGCGAATGAACGCAGATGAAATCTGATTTGTTCATCGGCGGTTTCAGACTTCCTGTCTTCCCCTTGGCGTCCTTGGCGTCCTTGGCGGTTAATCTTCATGGATCCAGATGAAGACTCAGAATAAGTGAGAAAGCAATGCTCAAAGGACTAGGAAATCTCGCCAACCTGCCAGGGCTCATCAAGCAAGCGCAGGAGATGGGGAGCAAGATGCAGCAGCTCTCCGCGGAGCTGAAGACGAAGAAGGTCACCGGGTCAGCAGGCGGAGGGCTGGTCGAAGTCGACGCCAACGGCCTCGGCGAAGCGCTCGCCGTGCGGATTGATCCGTCACTCTTCGAAAAGCAAGATCGCGAGTTGCTTGAAGACCTGCTGCCGGCGGCGTTCAACGCGGCGCAGCAGAAGGCGAAGGAGTTGCACGCCGAGCAAATGCAATCCCTCGCCGGCGGGATGAACATCCCGGGCCTGTCCGACGCCTTGGGCGGTTTGGGCAACATGCAGCCGCCGGAATAGGCTGGAGGGGCCGAATTTGGGGCCCAATTGGCAAGACTTGCGGCGGATTCTCGGGGTAGAATTGTGTCGTGGCTCGGGCGGTTAGAAAGTTTAACCACCAAGACACGAAGGCACGAAGGAAGCACCAAGAAACCAAGAGAACGCTGCTCATTTAGCGGCGCGCGAACGATTTGTTCTGAGCGACGACGCTGGTCGAATGATTCGGCAACGTATTTTTCTTCCTTGGCGTTTTTCTTGGTGTCTTAGTGCTTTCGCGGTTCGCCTTCCCCTAGCCGCAAAGCGGGCGGAATGTTTGACCTCCCGCGGCCGCCGTCGGTATGCTACACGTAGTTGGCATGCCAATTGCACGGGTGCAACGACTAACTTTTCCGACGCTATCCCACAAACCTGCGTTACTGACACCACTCGACTTTTGCGGAACAAATAACAGCCATGCGACTCTCCCTCGGCCAAAGCATGCAGATGGCCCAGAAGCAAGTGCTGGCGCCGCGAATGATCCAGTCGATGGAGATTCTCCAACTGCCGATCATTGCGCTGCAGGAGCGGATCGAGCAGGAGATGGAAGACAACCCGGTGCTCGATCAGATCGAGCCGTCGGGCGAGATTGAAGAAAATGGTTTTGAAGAGACCGTCGCGGTCGCCGACGGACCTGATGCGCTGGAGGAGACCGAGCGCGAGTTGGTCGTCAAAGAGGGGACGAACAACGAGGATGACTTCGAACGTCTCCTCAACATGACGGAGAATCTTCCCGACGAGTACGAGGAACGCAGCCGTCCCTCGCGCGGGGAAATCGAAGCCGAAGGTGATCGTCGCCACGACCAGATGGCGAACATGGTCGCCCGGCCGGAGTCGCTGCAGGACTATCTCGATCACCAGTTGAGCTGGTTCGATCTCGATGAAGAAACGCGGCGGATGGCCGACCGGATCATCTACAATCTCGACAGCAACGGCTATTTGAAGTCGCCGCTGGAAGATCTGATTCCGCCGGCGCCGCCGGAAGTGAACGGCAACGCCGAAGCGTGGCGGGCTCAGCAGCTCGCAGTCGCCGAACGGGCGCTCGCGGTGGTGCAGCGGCTAGATCCGCCGGGAGTAGGCGCGCGGAGCCTCAAAGAGTGCCTGCTGCTGCAGTTGACGCCGGGGTTGTTGTTCTTTGAAGAGTTGCAGGTGCTAATTGAACACCATCTCGAAGACCTTGAGAACAACCGCCTGCCGTTGATCTCGAAGAAGACCGGCTTCTCGATCGAGACGATTCAAGAAGCGTGGGAAGACCTGCGAACGCTGAAGCCGAAGCCAGGAGCCGACTTCACCGAGACGAGCGCTCCGGCGGTGACGCCCGACGTCTTCGTCGAGAAGAACGAAGAGGGGAAGTACGTTGTTCACCTGGAGGATGGCGATCTGCCGTCGCTCTACATCAGCCCGTACTATCGGCGGCTGTTGCAGGAGTCGGGCACCTCGGCCGAGACGCGCGATTACATCAAGCGGAAGGTGAACGCCGCGCAATGGCTGATCGAGGCGATCGAGCAGCGGCGGAGCACGCTCACGCGGGTGTCGCAGGCGATCGTCGATCATCAGACGAAGTTCCTGGACGACGGCCCTGAGCATATCGAACCGCTCAAGATGCAGCAGATCGCCGACAAGGTGGGCGTGCATGTCACCACGGTGAGCCGGGCGGTCGACGACAAGTGGATCCAGACGCCGCGCGGGATCTTTCCGCTCAAGCGGTTCTTCGTGGGCGGCACCACCGGCGCCGACGGCGAAGAGGTGGCGTGGGACCGCGTGCGGCTGAAGCTGCAGGAAATCATCGACGCCGAGGACAAGACGAAGCCGCTGTCGGACGACGCGCTGGTCGACGAACTCGGCAAAGCGGGCGTGACCGTCGCGCGGCGGACCGTCACCAAATACCGCAAGGCGATGAATATTCCGAGCAGCCGGCAGCGGCGGGATTGGTCGGAAGAGGCGAAGTGAGGCTGGCGAAGCAGAGACGAAGCAGAGACTTTGTCCAGTCTAATTCAGTCGATCTTCAGGCGCTGGTTCGATCTGGCGCACTTTTCCTAGGACCGCATCGAACGTCTTTCGGTCGGCACGTTGAGCACGCTCTTCAAGATAACGCACCGTCATCAAGGCGGACGTCTTTTCAGCCAGCGCCGTCGCAATGAACTGGTTTATTGAGATGTTGTCGAGTCGCGCGAGTTCACGAACCTGATCGTGAAGCGAGTCGGGCAATCTCAAGCTAATATTGCTCATGGTTTAGCTCCTCAATGCATGGAGGAATTCTTGCGGCGTGATCACACTCACGCCAAACGATTCGCTGCCGACAAAGTCGCGTACATTGTGCGTCACGATTGAATCGGCTTGCGACTCAACCGCCAACTCCAGCACCATGTCATCGCTGGCGTCCTTCAGCGTCGGTCGCCAAAGATAGTGAATCTCCCGATGTTCGGCGACGCTGCAGAGGTAGTCGATGACGACTGCAATATCCTCGTGCCGCAATCCGGCGGCGCGGGCTGACCGTTTGCCGGCCGATTCGTACTCCAGCACGAGTGGAATCGATAGGCAAATCGTGAACTGCGCGGCCCCGACGCGGGAAAGAACTTCAAATGAAGCCCCGGCTCGCGACCGGAGGGCGGAAACGAGGACGCACGTATCGAGCACTACCCGCGGCAAAATCATGGTATCATATATAATACCACACCGTGAGGTTGCGGCAAGTTTCAGATTCTACACCGACTCGATATACATCCCCCGCTTGCGCCGTTCTTGCCGCCGGGCGTCGTCGATGAGCGACGCGACGCGGCGGACGTCTTCGATGCCCTGGATCGTGAACTCCGGCGTGCTGGCGTCGCTCGACTTCAGCCGGACCGAGCCGATGCCGAGCATCCGCTCGACGGGGCCTTGTTGGACGGCGACGTCGTCGATGTCGATCGTTTCAATGCGGTCGACCTCGCGCCAGAGGAGTCCGCGCTCGTGGATGAAGCGCTGATTGGTGAGGTAGTAGTGAAGGCTAAGCTGGAGGTAGAGGAGGCGGAGGATGAGGCCAACCCAGACGAGCGCGATCACCCCCGCGGCGATGGCCCATGCTCCGCCTGTAAAGGCGGCAACGATGCCGACGACGATCAGGGCGATCGTGAATACTCCCCCCGCGACCCAGGCGCCGATCATGGCGAGCTTGGAGAACTGCCCCTGCCAGAGAATTTCTTCTTGCTCGTCGTGGCGGCCCTTGCCGAGCGGGAGGGGAAAGCGGCGCGCCACGGAGGGCGCGTTGGGGCTACCAGCGGACGCAGCCGACGGCCCGGCCGTCGGAGCAGCGGTGAGCGAGGCGCCGCATTTGTGGCAGAAGGCGGCGTCGGCCGGAAGATCGGCTTCGCAGGCGGGGCATTTCATCGGCGACGATTCCTTGCAGGGAGGAGAGGTGCTGACGGGCGAGTAGCGACGGATCGCGGCTGGAATGGCCGACGCGGGTTGAGCCAGCGGCCGGCATTATAACGGGGTGCGACCGTCGCGGCAGGCCGTTCTCGCCGGTGCGCGGGGCGATTTCAGGGGGCGTGTTCAGGCGTCGTGCGAGCGCTATTCGCCGTCGGCCGGCACAGCTTGCCAGCACTCGCCGTAGAAGCGCGGAATTGTCGCGCGGATGCCGCTGCGGCGCCGTTTACGGGGGGCGCGCCTGGTGTATGATGGCGACCATGAAATGCCCCTTCTGTCGCATCGATAACGATCGTGTGATTGACTCGCGGGCTTGCCAGGACGGCTTTTCAATCCGCCGACGGCGGGAATGCCTTTCGTGCAAGCGGCGATACACCACGTATGAGCGGATTGAAGAGACCGCCATCAAGGTGGTGAAGAAGGATGGCTCGCGCGTTCCGTTCTCGCGCGACAAGATTAAGAGCGGCCTGGAGCGGGCCTGCTGGAAGCGGCCCATCAGCGATCGCGACATCGAGCGGACCGTCGCGGCGATCGAGAACGACGTTTACACGACGTTCGACAATGAAATCGAGAGCCAGCGCCTGGGCGAGTTGGTGATGGACCACTTGCGCGACCTCGACGAGGTGGCGTTCGTGCGGTTCGCGAGCGTCTATCGGCAGTTTGCCGATGCGGGCGATTTCTTCGAGGAATTGCGGCCATTTTTGGCCGAGGCGCGGAAGGCGCCGCGGTAATCGCCGGCACTTTGTTCGCTGGTTGAGAACCACGCCGCTGCGCTGGTAGCATGGCGTTCTGCACTTCATCCCTCGACCAGCAATTCACTCTTAATTCTTCCTCTGCGCCTCCGCGCCTCTGCGAGAAACTTCTCTTCGTCGGAAGAAAACTCTCGCAGAGGCGCGGAGGCGCAGAGAGGACACTTCAGATCGCAGCAGGACAACGATGGCTCTCTCTCCCATGATGCAGCAGTATCACGACGCCAAGCAGGCGGCGGGGGATGCGATCTTGCTGTTTCGGATGGGAGATTTCTACGAGCTGTTTCACGAAGACGCGAAGACGGCGGCGCGGGAGTTGGGCCTCTCGCTCACGAGCCGCGACAAGGGTGAAAACCCGATCCCGATGGCGGGATTCCCGCACCATCAGCTCGATCAATATTTGGCGAAGCTGATCGCCCGCGGGTTTCGGGCCGCAGTCTGCGAGCAGATGGAAGATCCGCGACAGGCGAAGGGGATCGTCAAGCGAGAAGTGACGCGGGTCGTCAGCCGCGGGACGGTGACCGACGATTCGCTGCTCGAACCTTGCACGGCGAACTTCTTGCTGGCGCTCGCGGCGAGCCCGACGAAGGACGCCTGCGGGTTGGCCTGGATCGACGTCTCGACCGGCCGGTTCGAGGCGACCGTGACAACGGCCGATCGGTTGGGGGATGAACTCGCCCGCGTGGCGCCGGTGGAGATTCTGGTGCGTGAGGACGCCGGCGAATTGCCGGCGGAATGGTGCGAAGGGCGAATGCTCACGCGACGGCCGACGTGGGCCTTCAGCCGCGAGGCGGGCGACGACGCGCTGACGCGGCACTTTGGCGCCCATTCGCTCGAAGGGTTCGGCTTCACCGACGACGACGGCCCGGCGATTCAGGCGGCGGGGGCGGTGCTCGATTATCTCAACGAGACGCAGAAGTCGTCGCTGGCGCATATCGACCGGTTGATTCCATATCGTCGAGAGACGCGGCTGGAGATCGATCAAGCGACGCGGCGAAGCCTGGAATTGTGCCAAACGATCCGCGACGGGCGGCGCGACGGCTCGCTGCTCGGGGTGATGGACCGGACGGTCACGTCGATGGGCGCGCGGCTGCTGGGCGAATGGTTAGCGGCGCCGCTGACCGACGTGGCGGCGATTGATGCGCGGCTCAACGCGGTGGGCGAGTTGCATGCTGATCCGGCGTTCACTGGCGACTTGCGCGAGGCGCTCCGTTCGATTTACGACATCGAACGACTGCTCGCCCGCGTGACGACCGGCCGGGCGACGCCGAGGGACCTCAGCTTCGTCGCGCGGACGCTGCGATGCTTGCCGGTGGTGAAGGCGAAACTGACGGGCCGGAAGTCGGCGCGGCTCGCGCAGCTTGAAGGACGGATCGACCTCTGCAGCGACGTGCGCGGGAAGCTTGAAACGGCGCTCGCCGATGATTGCCCGCTGAACGCCCGCGACGGCGGCTTCATTCGCTCTGGCTTTCATGCGGAACTCGACGAGCAACGCGAGCTCTCCAAGGGGGGAAAGCAGTGGATCGCCGCGTATCAGGCGGAGGCGATCGAGCGAACCGGCATCGCGTCAATGAAGGTCGGGTTTAACAACGTCTTTGGCTACTACCTCGAAGTCACTCACGCCCAGCGCGATAAGATCCCGGCCGACTTCATTCGGAAGCAGACGCTCAAGAACGCCGAGCGGTACGTTACGCCGGAGCTGAAGGTCCACGAGGAGAAGGTGCTGGCCGCGGAGGAACGGTCGAAGGATATCGAGTACGATCTGTTCGTCGAACTGCGCGAGACGGTCGCGGCGGCGACGCGGCGGATTCTAGCGACGGCCGAGGCGCTCGCGGAGATTGACGTGTTGTCGGGGCTGGCCGAGCTAGCGCGCTCGCGCAACTACTGCCGCCCGACAATTGTCGCGGAGCCGAGACTCGAAATCATTGCCGGGCGGCATCCGGTGCTCGATGCGACCGAGGCGGCGGGGACGTTTGTGCCGAATGATACAAGTTGCGAGGGGCGAGTTGCGAGGGGCGAGTTGGAATCGGAGGGCGACGAACGTGCTCCTCAAAACTCGCAAGTCGCGACTCGAAACTCGATACTCCTTATCACCGGCCCGAACATGGCCGGCAAGAGCACTTACATTCGGCAGACGGCGCTTCTGCAGTTGATGGCTCAGGTCGGCAGCTTCGTTCCCGCGAAGTCGGCGACGGTGGGCATCGCCGATCGGATCTTCGCCCGCGTCGGGGCCAGCGACGACTTGGCCCGCGGCCGCAGCACGTTCATGGTCGAGATGACGGAGACGGCGCGAATCCTCAACACGGCAACCGCGCGAAGCCTGGTAATCCTCGACGAAATCGGCCGCGGCACGAGCACTTACGACGGGCTGTCGCTGGCGTGGGCGGTGGTGGAGCATCTGCACGACGAGATCGGCTGCCGAACGCTGTTTGCCACCCACTATCACGAGTTGACGCAACTCGCGAAGGAGTTGCCGCGGCTGGCCAACTTCAACGTCGCCGTGCGCGAGTGGCAGGACCAGGTGGTCTTCCTCCACCAGATTGTCCCGGGCGCCGCGGAAAAAAGTTTCGGCATTCACGTCGCGCAGCTTGCCGGCGTGCCGCGCGAGGTGAACCAACGGGCCGAGCAAATCCTGGCAAGTCTTGAAAAAGGCTCGGCGGCGGCGAGTCACGATCGAGCGCACGACGTAGAATTGATGCGCATCGACGGCGCGCACGGCGCCAAACCGAAGCGGCGCCACGCGGCAGGCCAGTGGCAGATGACGCTGTTCGAGCATGCCGAGCATCCGCTGCTTGGCCTGATTCGCGGCGTCGACCTTGATGCAACCAGCCCCCGCGAAGCGATGCAATTGATTGACTGCTGGCAAGAGCAACTATTGGCCGAGTCCGACGGCTCGGCGCACGCCATTGGACGTTAGCGAGGTGTTCATGAGCTGGCTTCGATCCTTGTTGATTTGCGTTGCGCTGCTGACGACGGGCATTGGCAGCACGTCGTTCGCCGGCGGCGGGCCGCAAAATCTGGCGTTGATCGTCAACCCGAACGACGTCAACTCGCTAGCGGTCGCCAATTGCTACATCGAGCTGCGCGGAGTGTCGCCGAGCAACGTCATTTTTATTCCGTGGACCGTCGACGTTCGCAGCACGAGCGGGGCCCAGTTTCGCAATCGCATCTTGGCTCCCGCCCTCAAGGAGATGGAACTGCGCGGCATCGCCGAACAAATCGACTATCTAGTCTTCAGCAGCGGTTATCCCTACCTCATTGACTTCGTTCCTGTGTTCAAGGGGCAAACGTTTCCGCCGCAAGCGCGCCCCACGGCGTCGCTTACTGCGGCGGCGTACTTGTACCAGTTCGTCCTGGCGAACTCTCCTGACATGTTCTCAGCCAACGCGAACCTCTATTACGCCCCCAACGTCGGCGGCGTCAGTCGTTCGCGAGCGTTTTCGGCGAGCAGCGAATGGAAGCCCAACGGCGAACCGACGTCTTCGGGCGGCATGAAGTATCTGCTCTCGACGGCACTGGGAATCACGCATGGACGAGGCAATAGCGTCGATGAGATCATCGCCAGTCTGCGCCGCGCCAAATTGGCGGACGGATCCAAACCGAAAGGAACGATCTACTACATGCGAAACCGCGATATCCGGTCGAAGGTTCGCCACGATCTCTTCCCGGCGGCGGTGAAGGAACTGACGGCGATCGGCGTCAAGGCGGTGATTCTTGACGGAGCCGTCCCGCTCCAAAAGCCAGACGTGATGGGAATTACGAGCGGAACTCCTCACCTGCGACTGCAAGGTTCCGGAAGCACGCTGCTGCCAGGCGCGTTGGTCGACAACCTGACGAGCGCCGGCGGGCAACTGTTGATACGGCAAGAAGAAAACCCGCAGTCGCGCATTAGCGAGTTCATTCGCTATGGCGCCGCCGGCGCCTCGGGAACGGTGGTGGAGCCGTACGCCATTCCCGCCAAGTTTCCGACTCCTGATCTCCATGTTCACTACGCGCGTGGATGCTCGCTGGCGGAGTCGTTTTACCGCTGCGTGTCAGGACCTGGACAGTTGCTGATTATCGGCGATCCGCTTTGCCAGCCATGGGCCGTCGCACCGAAAGTGCTGGTCGACGGCGTCGCGACAGCGGCTCCATTGAAAGGAAGCGTGACGCTGCAGCCGCGGGCGGAGTTTAGCGACGCGCGGCAAGCGTTGGAATTTCAAGCCTTCGTCGACGGCGTGCGGGTGGAAACACTGCAACCAGGCGCTAGCTTCACGTGGGACACGACGAAGGTCGCCGACGGCTGGCACCGCATCCGCGTCGTCGCCATCGACAATTCGCCGATCGCGGTACAAGGGGCGTGGGAGGCGCAAGTTCAGGTGAAAAATGGCAAGGACTCGATTCAACTCCTCCTGCCCACGTCGCCCCGCGTCGCTTTGGGGTCGCCGATTTCCGTCAGCGTCACCAGCACGCTGAAGTCGCCGGCCCGCGTGCTGAGCAATCGTCGTCTGTTAGCGACTGTCGATCAAGGCTCAGGGGTCGCGACGCTCGACTCAAACCTGCTCGGCATGGGTCGCGTGGAACTCTCAGCCGAACAACCAGGGGAGCCGGGGGTACGTTCGCGACCGATCGTGGTCGAAATCTACTGATGCTCGGCGCCGGCGCGAAGTAGAGCGCCTGGCGCGGGACAAAGGCAGGCGGCAACCATTGAGGGGCGGCCGCCGGCGGATCGACTCAGCGCCGACGGCGCGTCGCCAGCGCCGTTAGCGCGGCGATCAGCAAGGTAAGGGACTGAGGCTCCGGAACAGCGGCGTGGGCAATCGTTAAGTGCGACGACGTCTGCCCGAGTTGCCGCTGCCACACCAGGAAATCGTCGCCGTCGGAATCGCCGTCGCCGTCCGCATCGGCTCCATTATTGACCCCGAACGCCGTCTTCCAGACTTGCAAATCGGCGACGTCGACGATGCCATCATGGTTGAAGTCGCCGTCTACCGGCAGCGCGAGATCGGCGGCCGTAATGACGCGGAATTGGAATGAATCGTCGCCCGGAACGGTCAGGCTGAAAGTGAGCGAATGGCGGTCTTCAGACACCGTCAGAAAGTCGCCCGCTTGGAACGTCAGCCCGCGGTGAGTCACATCGCCGTAATTGCCAATGGCGCCGAAAAGGTCGTCGGTTTGATCGAGCAGCGTCGAGTTGAAGAGCAAACCAGTGATCTCGCGCTCGAAGACGATCGTTCCGTCGACGGTCTTCATCACCTGACTGTCGTTTCCAATGGGATCGAAATGAAGCAGGTAGCTGGTGTAATCGTCATTTTTCGGGAGACTTCCGGGCGGAATGCCGCCGGAGGTTGAACTCGATCCGGCTGAAACCACGGCGTCGACGACCTGCGTTCTGGCGAGTAGGCCGTGCGACTCTTGAACGATCTGCAACTGATTGGACTCGGCTTGGCCGATGGAGACGTTCGTAGGACGCGCGGCAGGAACCACGACGTCGCCCATGACGTTTTGAATTCGATACGCGACGGGATCGAGCACCGAATTGTAGAAGCTGGCGACAGTCGAAGGGTCAACGGCATAGTTATCGAGTCGCATTTGGGCGATCTCCCCCTTGAACCCGCCGACGAAAGGACGGGCTCCCGCGCCGCCGTTGCCGCCGGTGCCGGCGCCGGCGAAGCGACCCAAGCCCGCGCCGTCCGTGCCGTCCCAGTCGAGCGTCCCCGCAATTCCGGAAACGCCCGATACGTGACTAAAGAGGGAGCCGTTAACGTAAAGGTCTAGAAACCGATGGGACGGATCGTCGGAAAGTACGGCGGCGATCTGAACGAACCTCTTGGTCGGATCGTCAAACTGGTTCAATTGCGTGGTAGCGACGAGGCTTTCGCCGTTCTTGCCGAGGACACGGGCCCGCACGTCATTGAAGGAGCCGTCGCCGTTCGCGTCGCCGATCGAAATTGAGATGCCGGCCGTACCGTCGCCCGACTCGAAGATCAGTTGGTTCTGATTCAGATTGTCGACCTTCAGCCAAAATTCGAGTGTAATCGAGTTGTCGACGTCATAAGGGCTATTGGCAGCGGGATCGGAAACGCGAATGAACGTCCGTTCCATGCGGTCGTTGCCGTCGAAACGGAACGCCTGCTGCGGAAGCCCCGGCTGCACGGGCGAAATCGCCACTTGCTTGGCAATGTTCGCATTGGTGAGCGGTGTCGGCGTCGGATTGTTCGGAACGACGAGCCAAGACTCGCGCTGCAGACCGTGGGCGCGAGTGGTCGATCGCCAAAGGCTAGGATAGTCGCCGACGTTGCCGGCGTTCCACAAGAGCTCGGCCGGTTCGTCGTCTCGAAACGGCGTCGCCGCATCAAACCCGACGAGCCATGCGTCAAGTTTATTGAGTAGCGAAGCCGTTTTCTCCGGCATTTGCGAGGCGAGATTTACCGCGGCATTAGGGTTGGTCGATTCGGTCGGATTTGCGGCGATGTTGAAGAGCAGGACTTGGTCAGGGGCGCCGTTCTCTCCGTAAACCTTCACCAGTTTGTAGTCGCCATCGCGGACGGCCGACATCGGCGTCGAGATATCGCTGTACTGGGGGAAATGAAAGTAGAGCTCGCCATTGGCGCCAAACGCTCGTTGCATGGTTTGCCCGGCGGGCAGGGTTCCGCCGTTATGCAAGATGGGAGCCAGCGAGGCGCTTTCCAGCTTCTGTTCGAAAGGCGCAGTGACGCCGGCGAGGTCGGAAACGGTGGCGAATAAGTCGGTGCTGCTGGTCGGCACTCCGCTGTAAGAACCAGGGGCGATGCCAGGACCTTTAACGACGTACGGAACGCGAACGCCCCCTTCCCAAAGGGTCCCTTTGCCGGCAATGAGCGGCTCGTTGTTGCGCGGCGAGGCGGAGCCTCCATTGTCGGAAGTGTAAATGATGTAGGTATTGTCAGCGATCCCGAGCTGGTCGACCTTGTCGAGAATCTGTCCAAGCATCGCGTCGAGGTCCAGCGTCATCGCCGCCGTATCGACGTTGCTATGCCGCTGTCCGCGAGGTTTGGCGAGGAAGTGATTCTTGGCGTCCGTCGTATAGTCTGCCGGCGTGTGAATGAGGCTGGGAGAGACCATCATGAAGAACGGATTGTCCTGCTGCACCTGCTGGTCCATGAACGCGTTGGCCCGATTAGCGGTGCTGAAGACCAGCTTGGGATCTTCGCCCGGGGGAGCGTAGCCGTTCAGGAAAAAGTCGTATTCATCGAATCCGTACAGCGTCGGATAAGAGCCGACGTGATCCTTGCGAATGAGCGCCGTCTTGTAGCCGGCGTTGTTCTGTTTTAGCCATTCGGGGATGGTCGTCACCTCAGGGAGAATTAGCAGCGGAGCGGGCGGGGTTAGCGCGTGGCCGGCGTGGTTGACTTGGAAGTGCGCGTCGTTGGGCAGCACGGCGGCGTCGATGACGTCCGTCATTCCCTGTTGGGCGCCGGTTCTCCCTGTCAGCAATTGGAGCTTCGACGGTGAGCAATTCGGCGTCGTATAGGCGTTGCCGAATCGCATTCCCTGCGCGGCCATTTGGGCCAACCGCGGAGTCTCGTAAAAGTCGCTTTTTGAGGCAGGGATGCTGGGGTCCATCTGCACCGACGTGCCGGTCCATCCTTGGTCGTCCGAAACGATGACGATGATATTCGGCTTGCTGGCGGCACGCGCCGCGGAATCGGCAGACATCGCGCAAGCGACGGCAAGCAGCGCGAGCCGAGTCGCATTGCCGGCGCACGTGAGGAGCGACGCGCCTTGGCGACGACGCAGCTGAGCAGACGTGAGCCGTGCGTCACTGCCGGCGAAACTCTTCCCAGCGCGTATCATATCATTTGCTCCGAGTGACAGAGCCTCTCGCAAAAAACAACCTTGTCTTGCGCGAGTCGTTCAGCGGCTGTGGCAAGAGAGATTGAGCAAAGAGCGGGCGCGGGTGCGACGCATGACGCAAATCCCCGCAAGAGCAATTGTGAATAGGGCACAAGTGGTCGGTTCCGGAACTGGTTGAGTAGCCGTCGAACTGACGGCGGCCGCCCCCGGAACTGAAAGAGTGCGCTGCCAAACGAGGAAATCAGCGCCGTCGGAGTCGCCGTCGCCATCCGCGTCCGCCGCCGCGTCGACACCGAAAGCGGTCTTCCAAATCGCCAGATCGGAGCCGTTGACGAAGCCGTCGCCGTTGAAGTCGGCCGGCGAAGAGACCGCGGTCAGGACGCGCAATTGGGCCATCTCGGCGCCCGGCGTCGACAATCGGAAGGTAAGGGTACGCAAATCTGCCGAGACTTCAAGGAAATCGGTGCCCGTTGGCGCCCACCCGCGATCACTTGTTAGCCCATAGTTGCCGATGGAGCCCAGCAAGCCGTCCGTTGAAGATAAGAGCGCATCGCCGAGCACAAACCCAAGAATATCCTGCTTGAAGTGAATGACGCCCGCAGTGGAGACAACGCCGGCAGCGGATCCGACGGGATCGAATTTCAGCAGGTAGCTGTTGAATTCGGTCCCTGCCGCCAGCGTGCCGGCAGTGCCCGTCGAGGTGGCGGAAATCGAACCGCCGGCAACGGCGATCGCATCCAGTGTGAGACTGTGATCGAGTTCGTCGGTTCGCTCCTGAAAGATGCGGGCCGCTGCAGCTTCCGCGGCCCCGAGGGCCACGCTGCTCGGGCGCGAACCTAATGAGCCGACCCCGCCGCCGAACGATGCGATGCCGTAGGTGACCGGCAGCAACATCGAGTTGTATTGCTCGCGCACCTGGACTGGCTCCAGGGCGACGTTTTGAAACCTCACCGAGGCGAGTTCTCCCATGAGGCCGCCTGAAAAGGGCAATGAACCGGCTCCGCCGTTTCCGCCGAGCCCGCTCCCCCCCACGCCGCCGAGACCGGCGTTATCGACGCCGTCCCAATTGAGCTTGCCAGCCGCGCCAGCAAGCCCGGGAATATGGGCGAAGCGCGCTCCATTGACGTAAAGGTCGAGGAATCGAGCCTCATCGCTGTCGTTGACCACGGCGGCAATTTGCACGAAGTCGTTACTGGGATCGGCGAAGCGGGTCAGTTCGGCGGTCGCCTGCAGCGCCTGGCCGTTGCCGAGAACTCGCGCCCGCACCTCGTCGAAGACTCCGTCGCCGTCGCCGTCGCCAACGGTTAACGACATCCCTTGGCGGCCGTCGCCCGATTCGAAAATGATGTGATTCTTCGTTAGAAAATCTAGGCGGACCCACACTTCCAGCGTCGCCGAATTGTCGGCGTCGAGCCCAGCTCCCGCCGTTGGATTCGAAACGCGGAAGAAGGGGCTCTCCATCCGATCGTTGCCGTCGAACTCAAACGCCTTCTTGCCGAGTCCCGGTTGATGGGGAGAAATCGCGACGACATCGGCCACCGTCGCCGTCGAGTCGGGCGCGGGGGTCGGATTGTTGGGAATGATGTTCCATGATTCGCGACGTAGATCTTGAACGCGGTTCGTAGATCGCCAAAGGCTGGGGTATTCGCCCTGTTGATTAGCGTTCCAAATCAGGTCGACAGGATCGGCGTCTCGGTACGGCATTGATGCGTCGACCCCCGTTAACCAGGCATCAAGCTTGCCCAACAACTCGGTCGTTTTCTGCGGCATCTGCGAGGCGAGATTTGCGGCGGCTGCGGGATTCGAACTTTCCGTGAGGTTGGCCGCGATATTAAACAAGAAAATCTGATCGGCGCCGCCATTCTGGCCGTAAACTTTGACGAGTTTATAGTCGCCGTCCCGAACGGCGGACATCGGCGTGGCAACGTCTGTGTATTGCGGCAGGTGGAAGAAGAGTTCCCCATTCTGCCCAAACGCCCGCTGCATCGACGTGCCTTCAGGCAGTTGCCCGCCATTGTGCAACACGGGAACGAGCGAGGCGCTCTCCAGCATGGGGTCGAGGGGCGCCGTGATCCCGGCTAATTCGGATACAGTCGCGAAGAGATCAGTTCCAATCACTGGCACGTAACTCACAGAATTTGGGGCAATGCCCGGACCCTTCACGATAAACGGAACTCGAATGCCTCCCTCCCATAGTGCGCCTTTGGCGCTGAGCAAAGGCTCGTTGTTTCGAGGAGCGGCGCTGCCCCCATTGTCGGACGTGTAAATGATGTACGTATTGTCTTCGATCCCTAGATTCTCGATTTTGTCGAGAACCTGTCCGAGCATCGTATCCAGGTCTGCGGTCATGGCGGCGAGTTGGACGCTCTTATGTCGCTGTCCCTGCGGCTTCTGCTGAAAGTGGGTCGTCGCCTCGGCGGTCGCTTCGAAGGGCATATGGATCGCGCTGGGAGAGACGATCATGAAGAAGGGATTGTCCGCGACGACCTGCTCTTCCATGTAGGCGTTGGCGCGATTTGCCGTGCTGAAGACCTGCTTCGGGTCTTCCCCTTCCGGCGCGTAGCCGTTGAGGAAATAGTCGTACATGTCGAACCCGTAGTGCGTCGCATACGACCCGACATGATCTTTTCTGATCAGAGAGGTGCCGTATTCCGGACTTTGCGTCTTCAGCCATTCGGCGACGGTAACATACTCGTTGAGCATGAGAAACGGCAGCGGCGGCGTGAGATCGTGCCCCGCATAATTCGTGCTGTAATGGGAGCTGTTGGGAAACACCGCGACATCAATGACGTCGGTCATGTGAAGTTGGGCGGGACTTTTGCCGGTTAGCAGGGCCGCTTTAGATGGCGAGCACATCGCCGATCCGGAATAGGCGTTCGGGAACCGCATCCCCTGGGCAGCCAGCGTCTCGAGATTCGGCGTCTCGTAGTAGTCGCTCTTCGAGAACGGGACGTTTGGATCCATCTGCACGGAGGTGCCTGTCCAACCTTGGTCGTCGACCATAACGACGACGATGTTGGGCTTGGCGGCCGCATGAACTGAGAGGGCGGGGCATATTGCACATGCAGCGAACGCGAACGCGCCGCATGCGAAATAGGCAGATCGAAATGGCAGTCGCCAACAGATCAACGTCATGAATTCTTTCAGCGGAGTATCCAGATGAACTCTCAGAAAAGCGTGGGGCGAACGTACAAAACCAATTCTTTACGAGTTCAAGCCGCGCGCTTCATCATTCGATTCGAGAGCATGGCTCCGCAAATCAGCAGCAGGGTCATCGACGCAGGTTCGGGAATCGCAGCAATCGATACTCCGGCATTCGGCGAACTGTATGCCACGCCAGTTCCAAAATTACTCTGCCACACCAAATAGTCGGCGCCGTCGGTATCGCCGTCGCCATCGGCGTCGCCGCTGGCATTCACTCCCATAGAGGTTTTCCAAATAGCGAGATCCGCGCCGGAAACGACGCCGTCGCCGTTGAAATCGCCGCCGTTGACGTACTCCGTGAGAACGCGAAATTGCTGCATGCCGGCGCCGTCGGTCGTCAGTTTGAACGTCAGTGTGCGCCGATCGTCGGAAATCTTGAGGAAATCCGAACCGGCTCCGACGCCCATGAGTTGCAAGCCTCGGTCGGCCGTCGCTCCGAAGTCTCCGATCGAGCCTAAAACAGCGTCGGTAATCGCCAACGAAGCGTCGTCGAAAATGACGCCTAGTATCTGTTGGTCGAACTTCACGACGCCTGTCACGGATTGATCCCCTGCCGGCGCGCCGGTGGGGTCAAAGTTAACCAGGTAGCTGGAGACGAACATGCCGGTTGGAAGAGCCCCGGCGGAGCCCATGCTATTGGAGCGCAAGGTGACGTCGGCGTTGATTCGGACGTCGAGCGAAAGGGTTCCGTCAAGCGCATCGTTGCGCTCGTGAACGATCCTCGCTTGCGCGGCCTCTGAAATGCCAAGAGCGACGCTGCTCGGACGTTGCGATGGGCTCGTCGCGCCGCCGCCGAAACTGGCAATGCCGAAGTTCACTGGATTGAGCACGGAGTTATATCCGCTGAGGACTTGCGCCGGCGTCAAAGCGTAGTTATAGAAGTTGGCGGCCGCAATCTCGCCGCGCAGGCCGCCCGTGAAGGGGAGCGCCCCCGTACCGCCGTTGGCTCCGAGACCGGTTCCGCCGGCGTTGCCCAGTCCCGCATCGTCGTAGCTGTCCCACTGCAAGCTATGCTCTGCACCAAGTTGCCCCAGCGTCTTTCCCGCCAACGCTCCGTTAACGTAGAGTTCAACGTAGCGGCTGTCGTTGCTGTCGTTAAACACGGCCGTCGCGCTAATGAAGTCCTTCGTTGGATCGGCAAATCGATTGATAGGTACGGTGAGATCGATTGATTCGCCGGTCACCCCGCGGACTCTCAGTCTCAGGTTATTGCTGCCGCCGACGCCGTCGGCGTTGCCCAGGGTCAGCGAAAGACCGGCCGTGGCGTCCCCCGATTCGACAAGCACTTGATTGTGCTGCAAGTCATCAAGGCGAAACCAAACCTGAGTCGACACGGAGCGATCGAAATCAGGAGTTCCCGGAGTCAGCGTCGTTTTGCGAGGCCCATTGTCTGCAACGTGCCAGAAGCGGCCGCTCATGCCGTCAGCGCCGTCAAAGACGAATGCGGAATTAGCCAATCCAGGCTGAAAGCTCTCCGCGGCCGTACGAACCGGAGCGGCGGCCCCCTGGTTCAGCTTCCATGTTTCTCGCACCTTGTATTTGGCGTCGATCGTCGAGCGCCATCCCGCGGCGTCGGCTCCCGGCGCTCCGGCATCCCACGCTAGTTGGATCGGCTTCTTCACGTCGTACGCAAACGAGGCGTCGACGGCCTCCAGGTAGTTGTCGAGCTTCGCCTTCAGTTCGGCGGTCTTAGTCGGGTTGGAGACGGCGAGATTCATCGTCTCGCCGATATCGGTCTTTAGGTTGTAGAGGAAGAGCCGATCAGCGCCGCCGGTCTCGCTGTACTCAACGTACAACTTGAAATCGCCTTCGCGGACTCCCGACGACGGCTTAATTCGAGTGGTAGTGCCGACGGCCTGGTTATTCGGCGAGTGAAAATATAACTCGCCCCCCTGGGCATACTGACGCTCAAGATGATCCATACCCGCGGGGAGAGCGCCGCCATTTTCCAGCACCGGCGAAAGATCGGCCCCTTCGACGCCTTGCGGCACAGGGCCGTTGTAACCCGCCCAGCTGCCAATCGTCGTGAACAGGTCGGTGGTCGTAATCGGCACGTCGCTGACCGAACCCGCTGCAATGCCCGGCCCCTGGAACAAGTAAGGAACACGGATGCCGCCTTCCCACATCGTCGCTTTCCCGCCGCGGAGGGGAGTGCTGCGACTCAACGCCTGGGCGGCGCCGTGATCCGCGGTGAAAACTACATATGTGTTGTCAGCAATTCCCAACTCGTCGATCTTCGCCAGCACTGTCCCGACCGAGGAATCGAGGTCTTCCATCATGGCGGCGTAACCCGCGGAATTGTGCACAACTCCAGGGGGCAGATTCTCATACTTCTCGATGAGGCCCGGACGCGCTCTGACGGGGGGGTGGGGCGAACGATGCGCGAGTTCAATGAAGAAGGGGGTATCCGACGCGGCGAAACCGGTCATCAGGGCGTTCGCTTTGTTCGAAAGCGCCTGCACTCCCCAAGGATCCACTGAATCCGGGGGCAAATTGACGTCGTCGAAAATATCAAAGCCGGAGGCCGTCGGCGTGGTCGTCGAGGGAATGTCGAGATGCCATTTGCCGAGCAACGCTGTTTGATAACTTGGGTTCGCCTGCTTGATGAGTCGCGGCAGGTTGAATCCGTTCGGATCAAACAACTCTGGGGTTGGAGGCGTTAGCGGCAAGCCGACGAACTGCCCCTCGTACCGAGGAGTGCCAGGCTGCGAGTCCTTCAAGTCAGTATGGTTGAGTTGAGCGGGGCTCTTGCCCGTCATCAGCGCTGCGCGGGTTGGCGAGCAAACAGTTCCCGCGGAGTAGCCATTGCTGAAGCGCATCCCGTTGTTAGCGAGTGCGGCAAGATTTGGCGTCTGATAGAAATCGCTCTTCGAGCCCGGAACGGTCGGGTCCATCAACAAGGACATTCCGTTCCAACTCATATCGTCGACGATAATGAGGACGATGTTGGGGGCCGCGGCGGCGAAAGTCTGCGATGGGGCCATGCAGACAACGGCGAAGACGATCACCCATCGCAGCCACGAACTGCGTTCCAGTTCCCGCCCTCTGTAGCGAGTTGCCTTTGCCGATTGATCAAGACAGTGAATTTCGGTCGACAACGTGTTATCCCCATTGGACGATAAGCGACGCGCACAGAGCATCGAACAGGTCTCCCCGACGCACCGGAGATCGACGCCACTTTTGCTTTAAACTCTTGACGGACCTCACTGGCTTCACAGGGCCACGGCCGCCTTGATCGAGGAGGTATCGAGGACAGGGCGTGAACTTGTCGACCTTTGCTGACTCCGTCCGCGCACTTGCGGCCCCCTCATCATGTGGAAGACCACATTCGCGGGGAGATGCCGCTTCGCAACTCACGCCATCCATTTCGATCGATTCAGTCTAACAGCCGTCAGTGCGCGGGCAAAGCATTTTGGCGATCCCGTGGCCTTATCTCCCTAAGACTGTCGTTTTTGTAACTCCCGAGAAAACTCGGCGATTTGGACTCATCGAAATGCCGTCGACGGTCCGACAAAAAATTCTGAGGGCCCTCCGATCGGTACGATCGGACTCACCAGCCAATCGATCGGAGCCATTGTCCGCCCAGGCGCCTCTTAGGTCGAATCCTATGCGTTCCGCAGTTCCGTGTAGCTTCTCAGCAGCCCCCGGCTCCGCCGGAGGGAGCCATGTCGGTAGACGTTATCCCGCGTAACGCTACCTCCGGCGGAGCCGGGGACCGAAATCGCTAGGATGAGTTATGCGATCTCACTTTCAGATTGGAGCCGCTGGCTGTTGAGGCCGAATTGGTGGTTGCTATGTCACGCCTCGGCATACCACAGAGTAGGCCTTTGAACGAAGAGACTTGGCAAAAAGCGTCCCCGTGAGACGGGGCATGGTGAAAGAGCCTGCCCTCCGGACTTCTGGCTGCAACCCCCTGGTGGGGGGTTGTCGTTGAGTATGGGCTGGGAATATTTTTCAGAACCGGCTAGAAACTGTGGCGCCATCGCGTCTGGGTCAAAGTCGCAGGGATTCTGAGCGAGACGACCAGCGGCGTCATCGTATACCGAGTTGGGCAGAGCGCACGAGCCAGGGGGTGGTGCGCGTCGGCGTTATGCAAACTGATTTGCCGCGCCTAACGCCTTCTTGAGTTGATGAGGCCTCATTCCGGAAGACCGACGGGGGTCGCGTTCTCTGGAGGCAACGTCTGCTTGGCCGGCAATATCGGCGTTTCTCGCTACGGAACTCTTCAACGCGATTGCGCCTACATCTGAATGAACCGTCAAGATCTTTTTCGGGGGAACAAGAGTTGAGAAACTCGCACCATCATGGAATTCGACTGCGCATTGAGTCGCTCGAGCAGCGGCTTGTCATGTCCGCGTCGACAGCCATGGAACTTCCCGTCGATGATCTGCCGTCCGTGGAATCAGAGCAACTGGGAACGTCAGTACCTCAAATTGCTTCGCTAATTAGCGTCGTTGATTGGGCTCGCTCGTTGACGTATACGAAATTCGGACTGTTGACGCCTGAAACAATTGTCTACGTCACTCCTCAGCAACTCGCTACGATTCCGGATTCCGCGTGGTTCGTCGCCATCTCGGAGCCAGCGCGTGCCGCGCTGGCGCCGGCTCAAGTGCAAGCTCTCAACGTCGGTTCAATCAGCATTGGACTGCTGACGTTGCAGCAAGTGCAGTGGCTTTCAACAGTTCAAATTCAGTCGCTCCAGTCCTACGATTTTGAACGGCTCTTCCCGGGGCAGGTTCCGCTACTCACGCCGGCCCAGATCGCCGCGATTCCCGATCCCGGCGCCTTCTACCGCTGGTCAACCGCCAGCAAGGCCGCGCTCACGCTTCCCCAAATTCAGGCGCTTAACGTCGGTCGAGTCTGGATCGATCAACTCACCCCGACCCAGGTCGGCTGGCTGTCAATTCCACAAGTCCGAGCGCTACGTACTGAGGACTTGCAGTATCTCCGGCCGGAACAAGTGAAGTATCTGACGTTGGAACAACTCACATCCATCGTCGATCCCGCCAAGTTCGCCGTTTGGCCGGAAGCCGCCAGAGCTTCCCTGACGCTACCGCAGATCCAAACGCTAAACGTCGGGCTGATCGGCATCGCCAATCTATTAGACAATCAGGTCGGTTGGCTCACCCAGACGCAAATCCAGACGCTCAAGTTCTACGAGTTCGAAAGGCTCTTCCCGGGGCAGATTCCGCTGCTCACTCCGGCGCAGATTGCGACTATCCCCGAACCGAGCACCCTCTATCGCTGGTCCGACGCCAGCAAGGCCGCACTCACGCTGCCCCAAGTGCAAGCGATCAACGTCGCTAAGGTATGGATCGACCATCTCACGCCGACGCAAGTCGGCTGGCTGTCAATTCCACAAGTCCGAGCGCTACGTACTGAGGACTTGCAGTATCTCCGGCCGGAACAAGTGAAATACCTGACGCTGGAGCAAATCGCCTCCGTCGTCGATCCGGCCAAATTTGCCGTCTGGCCTGAAGCGACCAGAGCCGCCCTGACGCTGCCGCAGGTCCAAACGTTGAACGTCGGCGCGATCGGCATCTCGTATCTGCTAAACAATCAAGTCGGTTGGCTCACCCAAACCCAGGTGCAAACGCTTAAGTTCTACGAGTTCGAACGACTCTTCCCAGGGCAAATTCCGCAACTCACACCGGCCCAGATCGCCGCGATTCCCGAGCCAAGCACCCTCTATCGCTGGTCCGCGGCCAGTAAGGCCGCGCTCACGCTTCCCCAGGTGCAAGCGATCAACGTCGCTCGGGTCTGGATCGATCATCTCACCCCGACGCAAATTAATTGGTTGACGCACGCACAGGTTCGATCTTTGCGCGTTCAAGACATAGCCTACTTGACCCCGCAGCAGGTTCCGCAGCTCTCTACGCTCCAGATTGCCTCGATCTCGACCCCGCAGATATTCACTTCTCTGCCGCATAGCGTGCGAATCTCCTTAACTCCGCTGCAAGTCCAGGCGCTGAACATTCCCGCGATTGGAATTAGCCTGTTGACGGCTAGCCAAGTGCAATGGCTTTCCACTACGCAAGTTCGCTCGCTCGCAAATTACGAGTTCGAGCGGCTATCGCCTGCCCAAATCCCGCTGCTCACGACTGCGCAAATTACCTCGATTCCCGACCCTGGCAGCCTGTTTCGATGGTCGGTCGCGAACAAGGCTGCGTTAACCAAAACTCAGATGCGGGCGCTCAACGTCGCGGCAGTTTGGATCGAACATTTCACGCCGACGCAGATTTCGTGGCTGTATCCATCGCAAGTTCGTACTCTTCGATACGATGATTTTCAATATCTCAACGTCAATCAGATTCAATATCTGACCCGCGATCAAATGTCGAGGATCCCAAGCGGCGACGTTCTGTTGCGACTCGCCGATGAGGCGAGGGCGCAATTGACTCGCACGCAATTGCTCAGTCTTCCGTGGCGGGCGTGGGCGAAGTACGCCAACGTCAACCCGGAACAAGCGCCGCCGGAAAACTACAACACCTCCTTGGAGAATCTGATCGGCCCCGACGGGAATCCAACGAATCCGCACATGGAAGCGGAAGCGGCAAAGGCATATGCGCTCGTTCCCCTAGCGACGGCAACGCATGTGACGATCGGGACCGGCGCCTGGTCCAACCCAGCGATCTGGCTCGGCGGTCGGGTACCGACGGCGGGGGCCAGGGTTGTTGTTTCCGCCGGAACCATGGTCCATTTCGACGGTTTCATGACGGAGGCTATCAGCACTCTCCGCATCGACGGGGTCATGCGATTCTTCACTAATCGAGATACTCAACTCAAGGCCGACACCATCGTCGTCACCTCGCTTGGAGCCTTGTTCGTCGGCGCCGCCAACGATCCGGTCCAAGACGCCTACACTGCTTCGATCATGATCGCGGACAACGGTCCCATCAACACGATATGGGACCCGAACCTGCTTAGTCGCGGCATCATTAGCCTTGGCAGCGTTCAGATGTACGGCAAAACGGTGACGCCATACGCTTCCTTCTCGGTCAATCCGTCGCGCGGAGCTACGACGCTCCAGTTCAACGAACCTCTCGTCAATTGGAAGGTCGGCGATACTCTAGTCATCTCCGGAAACAATGCGACGTTCCCAGATTACTTCCAAGAGGAGCGGGTGATCCGAGCGATCAACGGCAATACCGTGATCGTTGATCCATTGTGGTACGACCATCACGCACCGGCAGGCTCCGGGCTTTCGGTTCATGCCGCCAACTTGTCTCGCAACATCGTGCTGACCGCCGAAGACCCGAGCGTCGTTGCTGAGCGCCCCCACTTAATGTTCATGCATAGCCCGGCCGTGAACGTGCAGAATATTGCCGTTAACGGCTTCGGGAGGACCGATAAGAGCGTCCCCCTCAACGATCCGATCGTCATTAACGGAGTGCTGCAATCCGGGACGGGAAAAAATGCCCGCGCGCGTTACGCGATGCACTTCCATCACACTGGGGTCAATCCGACGATAGCGCCAGCGGTCGTGAAGGGGAGCGTCGTCATCGGCAGTCCCGGATGGGGTTACGTCAACCATAGCAGCAACGTGTTGATGGAGAACAACGTAGCCGTGGGCGTCTACGGCTCGAGTTTCGTCACCGAAGACGGCAATGAGATTGGATCGATGATCCGCAACTTGTCGCTCGGAACGATCGGCGCGCGCGAAGGGATCGGCGAACGGCGCGCCATCCATGACTTTGGCTACCGCGGCAATGGGTTCTGGATGCAGGGCCCAGGCGTCAGCTTGATCGACAACGTCGCGACGGGTAACCGCGGCGCCGGATTCGCTTACTTTACTGCTTCTTCAAAGAACCGTTTCGACGCCGTGAATCTAGAGAATCCCGCCCTGGCGGCAGGACATGCCGCCATTCCAGTCGGGGCCGTCCCGTTGCGAGAGTTTAGCGGGAACATCGCGTACGGTTCACGGACTGGTCTGGAGATTTGGCATCATCAAACGCTGATGCCCGGCGATCGAACGATCATCGAAAACTTCACCAGTTGGAACACCTTCGACGTTGGCATCGACCTCCATTATTCCGGCAACATCATGATCCGCAATTCCACGATTATTTCGGATATCTTTGGCGTCCGGGGGGTCGGCGTGCAAACGAACTGGCTGACGCATGACGTGACCTTCGAGAATCCGACGATTCTGGGATTCCAAATCGGCATTGACGTTCCTGTGCGGGGAAACACCGTTATCGAAGGGGGACGAATCTCCGCACTTCAAGGGATCTTCATTGAGAAGGGGCATAACGTCCTTCGAAGCGTTTATGTCGCCGTCGAGCCGACATTCGTCCCGCTATCCTCGGCACTACTCGCTGGCCGGACGCAGTACAATTATTTCACATACGGCAACTACAGCATCAACGACTTCAACCTTCGAAGCGGGCGATCGCTGTACGACGCCGATGATATCCGGATTGAAACCGAAGAAGGCGCGCTGCAACTATATTTCTACGAGCAAGCGGCGTCGTACGTTCCGTTCCCTGCGGACAAGGCGCGAAATCTTATTCCCGTGCCATACTTAGATAAGACCAATTTGCAGTTGCAGCAACTCTACCGAATAGCGTTCGCCGGCGGCACGCTTCCGGCGGGAACGACAAGCTATCCAGGACTTTTCGGACTAGCGGTGCGCCTCCCCGAAAGTTGAGCCATTGACCAAGGTCATTGGCGATCGAAGCGGCGGGAGTGGCCTTCCCTTGCCCCAGGCGGCGAAGGGGCGCTGCACGGGAAGGGATGCTCGCGTTTTCGCGGTCAGGCTGATAAGTTAGATTGCGCTGGTCTGGATGGAGAGGAGGCAGACAACCCTGGCGGTCACGCTATCCCACTCGGCGAGTCGAGCGACTAGCATACAGGGATGCCGTCGTCATCGAATCCACTGCTAGACCGCCCGATCATTGTCGTGGGGGCGCCGCGCTCCGGCACGACGTTCCTTGGACAGTTGCTCGG
>JBGSMO010000416.1:0-23045 GCA_041740115.1 Pirellulales bacterium | reverse complement strand
CGGCGAGGAGGGCGTCGACTAGCTCGACCGCGGCCTGCGGATTGTCGGCCCGGGCGGCGGCGATTCGCTGTTGTAACTCGGTGAGCGTCACGCCGCGGGCCTGTTGATGAATGTGGTCTGCGGATGAAGTTGATCAGGCGGATGAAGTTGATAAGAACGACAAATCGACAAGGCGCCTTTCGATTGATGCTTTTCAGGCCTGAGTTTGTCTAGCTAACTCTGCGAGTG
The DNA here is from genome assembly GCA_041740115.1 of Pirellulales bacterium. Taxonomy (GTDB): domain Bacteria; phylum Planctomycetota; class Planctomycetia; order Pirellulales; family Lacipirellulaceae; genus Lacipirellula. The sequence goes on along the minus strand of JBGSMO010000416.1, from coordinate 22,817 downwards.
CAAGGCGATTCGCGCCAGAACCTGGCGATGTTCGAGGTAGACGAGGCTCGCAGGGGCATCGACAATGGGCTCCATGCCTGATTGGACCTATCAAACGATCTTTCGGCCCGCGCTCATGCGGCTGGGCATCGAGCGCGGACGCCGGTTGGCGCTGGGCGCGATGGGGCGATTGGCGCGAACTCCGGGCGGGCGCCGCGTCATTCAATTGATGGGGCACATGGGGGCCGATCCGCGATTGCGCGTCGAGGCGGGCGGCATGTCGTTTCCGACGCGGGTGGGGCTGGGCTGCCGGCTTGATCCCGAGAGCGTCGCGACCGAGGCGTTCACGGAGTTTGGTTTCGGTTTCATGGAGGTCGGGCCCGTCTCGTCGGGGCATGCGGCGGCGCTGGCAAGAAGACTCGAACGAGGGCGCCCTTGGAACCGGCCGCTGTGGGCTCGCGCGGGGGCTGACAATCTTGACGACATGCGGCAAATAGTGGATCGACTGTCGAACCTCGTGGCCGGCATCGTCGTGCCGACTGAGAAGCTAGAGATCGCGCGGCAGACGATTGCTGACGCGAAGAGTTCAGTCGCGCTGATCGCGGCGTTGCCGGCGGCGGATCTCAACGACGCACGACGTCGAACTTGTTGCGAGCGAGGAATTCGCGAAGGTTGGTTGGCGGGCGCCGTGATCGAACGAACGGGCGAGACGTTGGAACAAGACGATCTCGCCGCGATTTGGCAATTGCGCGAGGCGTGGGGGCCGGAGCCTATCATCATCGCCGCTCTGCAGATCGACTCGCCGGCGGCGGCGCTCGACGCCCTCGAAGCGGGCGCCGATTTCGTGCAGGTCGACCTCGGAATGATCAACGCAGGGCCAGGGCTGCCGAAGCGGACCAACGAGGCGCTGCTCTATCGTGAGTTACAGCAGAGCGAGACCGAGGAAGTGAATTCGGCAGCGGGAAGCGAGTCTCCAGCAGCCGAGCCGCGGCGGGCGCCGACGGAGTCTTGGTTCTGGGCCTTCTTGATGGGGCTCAGCATGTTCGTCGGCGGCACGCTGGCGATGGCGATCGCCGCGACGCGGATCGTCTTGCCGTATGACGAGGCGATGGCGGGGTTGACGCGCGAGGAATTGGCGGGGATCAACCCGCGGCTGCTGCCGTTCATGCAACACGATCGGGTGACCCTGGCGGGGACGATGTTCGCCGTCGGGCTGTTGTACATGGCGCTGGCGTACTGGGGCGTCCGTCGCGGCGTTCACTGGGCGTACGTGTCGATCGCCGCATCGGCGTTTGCGGGATTCTTGTCGTTCTTTTCGTTTCTGGGGTTTGGCTACTTCGATCCGTTCCACGCGTTTGTCACGGCGGTGTTGTTCCAGTTCTTGCTGCTGATGATGGCGACCCATCTGCCGGCGCGCAGCATGTTGTCGCCGCCGGGACTCCATAACGATTGGCGCTGGCGATGGAATCAATGGGGACAGTTATTGTTCGTCATACAAGGCGCCGCGTTGTTGACGGCAGGCGTCGTCATCTCCTGCGTTGGCATGACGTCGGTCTTCGTCGCGGAGGATCTGGAATTCATGAAAACGACGGTTGACGAACTCGTCGGCGCCCATCCGCGGCTGGTTCCGCTCGTGGCTCACGATCGGGCGACCTTCGGCGGCATGTTGATCGCCTGCGGTTTTGCGACGCTACTGCCGGCTCTGTGGGGTTTCGCCCGCGGCGAGCGCTGGCTCTGGTGGTCGCTGATGCTAGCGGGGACGTTCGCCTACTCGGCGACCATGCAAGTTCACTGGGCCGTTGGCTATCACGATCCGAAGCATTTGCTCCCCGCGATCGCGGGATTGGCGCTTCTCTGGGCCGGCGGAGCGGCGAGCTATGCCTATGTGGCTGGGCCGGACTTGGAACTGGAAGCGGAATGGCGGCGGCGACTCGTCGCGCGGGTTGGCGCGACGGATAAAAACTGACGGCTAAGCGATCCGATTGGAGCGGTAGACGCCGACAGTTGGGCTGGAGGCGGCGCTATTTTCCGGCACATTCCGCGTAGTCCCCGTCGGCACGCTGTTTGCCTAATCTATACTTATCGGAGCGAATGACTTCGAGCGGCGCGACGCTGCTGAACTGCGAGATTGATTTGTGGGGAGGAGAGCATCATGGCTGGAAATTTGCCATTTTCAGAAAAGCTGGGAAGTGAAATCGGTCCTGAGGAGCGCTGGTTCTCGGCGGCGGCGGGCGCCTGTCTCGTCGGCTACGGACTCTCGCGCATATCGCTGCGTACCTTAGTGGCGATGGCAGCCGGCGGATACTTGGTCTATCGCGGCAGCACGGGCAAATGTCCGCTCGGCGATAAGTTGTCCGCGGCGAGCGAGAAGCTGTCGAACGGCTACCACACTTTGGCCGAGCGAGCGCAGAGTTGCTGCGGAACGGATCGCGACGATTCGTCCTGTGACGTGAGCGAGATGGCGAGCGATTCGCGAGATGACCTCGACCGTGTCGACGAGGCGGCGATGGAGTCGTTCCCCGCAAGCGACCCGCCGAGCTATTCCACCGGCACGGCGACGCCTTCGCAGCCGATTCAATAAGGCTGGATTAGGGCTCCTTAGAATTCCTTTGGAATCGCGCCGTCGGCGCGGCTGCCGAGTTGCTTCAGCACGTTCAGTTCGATGTTGCTGGAGATAGCGCGCGTCGAGCCGTCGGCCATCGCGACGTTAATCACATTGCCAGAGTGATAGCTGCCGAAGCCGCCGACATACGTCGACGAGACCGGTTCGTCCAGCTTGGCGTGCTCTTCGGGCGTCATTTGATAGCGGCGACGCGGCGGTTGGATAACGCTCGTGTTGCGAAGCGTGGCCCGCGTGCCGGAAACCCACCCGAGTTCCTTTTCGTCATCCGGCACAGCTTCGCTTAGCAGGATCGTGTTGGAACTGCCGTCGTAAATGTCGCTGAAGCGCACCTTACTGTTGAGAAAGAGCATTCCGTTGTTGTTCGCGTCGATCGGCGCCTCAACGTCGTGATGGCAGCCGGCGTAGGTCGAGCGGGCCACCGACTTATCTTGGTTCAACGCGTTCCCAGCGTACGAAGGGCAGACAAGTACGCTCAGGACGGTGGAGCGAACTGGCGCGTTGACTGGCGCGTAGGCGCCGGCGACTTGATCGAACTCTCGCCACAGGGCGTTCTGCTCCAAGTAGGGCAGGGCTTGCACGGTCCAACTGACGTGCTGCCCGATGGCCTCGTTGCGGATCGGGCCATCGGGGTTGATGACGCCAGGCGGAAACGTTTCGTGGTGGAACTCGTAACTGTGCAGCGACAGCCCTAACTGCATCATGTTGTTGACGCAGCTACAGCGGCGGGCCGCCTCGCGGGCCGCTTGGACGGCGGGGAGAAGCAGCGCCACCAGCACGCCGATGATGGCGATGACCACCAAGAGTTCGACGAGCGTAAACGCCGAACCGAGGGGGCGAAAGCGGGGACGAATGCGTTGCGAGTATTGAGATTGCATGAGAGTGACTCCTGATAGGAAACGTTGATTCAATGATTCAATCTTGAACGTGAAATGTGCGCGTGCGTCGCACCGATTTTGGGGTCCCGACCGGATACTCGGCGGCGACGCGGACCCGCCAGGGTTCCGCATCGCTGCTGTGCGTGGCGACAATCACCACTTCGCCGTCGCCGCTGCCGAGCAGGTCGCTGGCCGGAATCCGCCAGGTTTCGCCCGCGTAGTCGTCGTCGGACGCTAGCTGAAAGGCGGCGCGATCGAGGCCCGCTTCCAGCAGTAACTCAACCTGACGCAGGTCGCGTTCGACGTGCAGTTGTCGGCGAGCGCGGAGCGCCCCTTGGAGCATCACGCCGACGATGGCCATGACGATGGCGAGACAAGCCAACGTGACGACCAGCATGGCGCCGCGGCGAAGGGGCGCCGGGCGGCGATCAGCGCGACGGAAGGCGTACTGCTGAATAGACGATTCGTGGTTCATCATGTCGCCTCCCCGGCGTTCGTGACTGGCACGGCGTAACGTAGGTCGCGAGCAGGCGTGGCTTCAACCTCTAGATTGACCGTCGCCGCTCGGATATTGGCCGGCGACGACGTCGCAGCATGCGAAGGCTGTAGCGGCGTGGAAATGATCGACAGCACAAATCGCTGCGGCGAGTCGGCCTCGCGCACGTCGACTTCCATCAATTCGCTGAGGACAAATTCCTCGCGAGCCGTCGGAGCGTCCATCTGCGATGCAATGCGAATGATTTTATCCGCCGCGCGCTGATAGCTGACTGTTTGGCCGTCGGGCAACAGTAAGCGAAGCAATTCACCGTCGTTGAAGCCTTCAGCGTCAACGTCGTCAATCGAATCCTTCGCGGCGGAATGGATGTCGCTACGAAACTGGCGAGCAAGCCGCTGCGCGTTCCGTTCGATGTCAAAAAAGTCTCGCGTGTGGCTTTGCGCGCGCATCGTCTGATGGAGCAGCGACGCGGTGAGTCCCAGCACGACGCTACAGCCCGACAGTACAGCCAACAGTTCGATCAACGAGATGCCGTGTCGTCGTCTCATGGCGAATCCTCCTCAACAGCAGCTTCCGCCGACGCATCAGCAGGAGCAGCATCGCGCGGGAGCCACGCGACCAGCGAAACCGGAGCCGTTTGTCGTCCTGGTTCGTCCCACGAAAGCGAGAGCGTGACGCGCTCAGCGCGCTCGGAAGAAGCCAAGTCCGCAGTCAGCGTCGCGCCAGGCAGGTGCTCGGCGGCGAACGGCGACGGCTGCAGCTCGTCGAGCGTTTTGATCGCCGCGTCATGGCTCAGCGAGGCGATCCGCTCCGATTGATTGGAGAGCTCGTCGAGCGCCATGCGGTATTGCCGCGCGGAGTTGAGGATGCGGCCATGTCGCACCACCAACGGCAAAGCGGCTCCGAGCATGGTGGTCAGCAACGTGAACGAAACCAACAGTTCGATGGTGGTCGTTCCGCGTCGTCTCAGGGCGTTGTCAACGGCGTTCATGACGTTTAGCTCAAGGCGGTGATGATCGTCACCAGCGGCATCAGGATCGACAGGGCTTGGAACAACACGAACGCTCCGAACAGCACGACGATCGCCGGCAGCAGCAGTTCCGACAGCCGTTCCAGCTTCCGCCACGTGCGGCGTTTCTTGCTGGCGGCCAGTTGCCGCAGCGTCCAGGGACGATTGCCGACGCGATCGGCGGCGAGCAGCAGATTCTCTTCGGGCGCCGTGAGGAGGCCGGCGTGGGCCATGCTTTGCCAAACCTCGGCGCCTTGTTCCATTTCATTGCGTACGTAGAGGAGCTTGCGACGCGTCGAGGGATCGAAGTGGTAGCGGGCGAGCGTGGAGACGGCGCCGGTCATTGGCCGCCCGGCCGAGGCGGCGACGCTCAGTTTCTCCAGCACCTCGGCGGAACGAAGATTGCGCAGCGGGCCGAAGAAGCGGCTCAGCACCGTGTTGCGCAAGAACCGTCCCGGTCGCGCGGAGACTGTCGACCAAGCCAGCAGCAAGGCGAGCAGCATGAACGCCCACCAGAAGTTCTGCACGACCTCGGCGAACCGCAGCGACCATTTCAGCACAAGCGGCTCATCCATGTCGAAATCTCGCATGATCCTCCTAACGCTCGGAATAATTTTGACGTAGATGAACGCCGTGATCACAAAAAACAGCGTCGCCACCAAGAAGAAGTAGCCGAATGTCCAACGAAGGACGGGGGCTGTCTGCCGGGCCGCGTCGTCTTGCTGTGCTTCGCGCAGGGAAGCCGCCAACGTTCCCGATTGCACGCCGAAGCGTATGGCCAGCACGTCGGCGTCGCGGAGAGCCCCGGCGACTTCCTCCACGGCGTCGGGGAGAGGCGTTCCTTGCCGCAAAAGCGCGGCCAGTCTCTGGACGCGACGCCGTTGGACGCCGCGTTCATCCTCGGCCCATGCTTCCAGTAGCGGCGCCAGGGGGATGTGCTTCTCCGTCGCCACGGCGATCAGTCGCAGCAGCGACCGACTTTGCGACGGCAAAGTCCGCCACGGCCACCAGCGACGGAGGAGCGTCGAAGGGCCGTCGAGCGGTCGACGAAAGAATTGACGAAATGTGGGGAACATTGAATCCATGCAAACGCGTCGGCCCGATCAGCCGCTGAGGTTGTTGAGCAGATCGATCAGAGGGAGGAAGAGCGACAACGCCACAAACGCGACGACGAAACCGACGATGAAGATCGTCAGCGGCCCTAAAATGCCTTGGCCCCACGAAACGCGCGAACGGGCGCGGTCGACGTAGCAGTTGGCAATCTCTTGCAGGAGTCTGATCCGCGCGGGCGTAGGTATCTCTGCCGTGACGGCGTAGATAACGGTCGCTGTCACGGGACGCCGCCACCGCTGGGAGGTCGCGACGTCTCCTGATTCCAGCAGCGATGCCAGGTATTGGCTGGCCTGTCGCAGCCGCCCTCCCTTGGCGGTTCGACCGGCGATGCGCAGGGCGTCGGGCATCTCGATGCCGCCGGCAAGCAGATCGGCCGTCGAACCGGCGAATCGTGCGATGCTAGTGGAGCGGCCGAACCAATCGCCGAACAACTCGCCGAGCCGCGGCCCGCCGAACTTGACGGCCGCCGCGACGGCAATCAGCAGCACGCCGATGAGCAGAATCGGTCCGCCGGTAGTGATCCAATTGGAAATGCTAATCGTCCAGACGGTGAGCAGCGGCAGTTGCAAATCAAAATCTTCGAAGATGCTCTGAAACGTCGGCACGACCATGTAAGACAGCAGCACGAGCACCAGCGTCGCGAAGCCGATCAGAAACAGCGGGTAGGCCAGCAGCGTCCACCACTGCCGGCGAGTTTCGTCCGCCTGTTGCGAATCGGCGATGAAGTTACTCAAGATGCCCGCCGAGTCGTTGTCGCCTGTCGTGCTGCCGATGAGCGGGATCCAGTATTCAGGCGCGGTCGCGAGCGCCGCCGTGGCGGCGTCGACGTCGCCGCGCGCCAGAACGTCGCAGACCTGAGAGAGTTCACGACGGCGGCGGCCGGAAGGCATTTCTTCCACGTAGGCGCGAAGGGCTGGCGTCAGCGGCCGGACGCGATCCAGCGTCCGCGCGAGATGCGATCGTAGGACGCTCTCGTCGCGAGCCGCGTCGATCACAGGAGGTTTGCGTTTAGGCGCTGGCGCCAAGGGCTTCTGCGCCGCTAAGGCGGCGGTTGTTTCGGCGGTGGCGAAGCCAATCGAGAGCACCGTCAGTCCGCTCGCCTCAAGCTGGGTGATCGCCAGCGCCACGGCGTCGGCCTCAACCTCGCCGATGGTGAGTTCTTGCTCGGCGTTCAGCGCTTGGTAATGAAAGCGGGGCATGTAAGTCGGGATGGGGGGGCGTACTAAAAGGATCTCTTCGTCAACGGGCCAGCGCTTGCAGCAACTCGGTGATGGGCAGAAACAGCGCCAAGCCATAGAGGAGCGTTGCGCCCCCGCCGAGGATGACGCACGCAGCGATGGGAATAACTATGCGCGACCGTTCCGCCCGACGCTGGGCCGACTCTCGATAAACGCTGGCCGCCAAACGCAGCGCTTGCGCAGGTTGAACTGACTCATTGGTTTGCCAGAGCGCCCACCGCAAGAACGGAGGAAAGAGCCGGGCAGCCCGTTCTTCGCTCGCGGCGCCGCTCCGTTGTGATTGCGCCACGGCATAGGCGCGGGCTCCCTGTTCGAGCGTGCGATCGCCGCAAGCGTCGGCCGCGAGCGGAATGCCTTCCGCGAGAGACACCCCGGCGTCGAGCAGCGCGATCAGTTGCTCGCAAAAGTTGGCGCAGCGCTGGTGAAAATGAGTTTGCGACGCGCCGGTAAGGTCGCTCCACCATTGCCTGCCTTTGGCGCGTTGGCTGCCGACATGCCGTCCGCGCACCAGTAAGGCCAAGCCAATCAGCGATAGCAAGAGGACGCCGCCGATGACCAGGTAAGGAGCTGCTTCTTCCAGCGAGCCGAGCAGACGTAGTGTTTTACTTTCAGGAATCTGAAATTCTCGATAGAGTCCCGCAAGAGACGGAGCGATGAACAGGCAGAACCCTGTGAGTCCGACTGCCGCAAACGCGCAAACCAGAAGGGGATAGAAGAACGCCGCGCGAGTGCGATAGCTCGACTCTTCAGCGGCTTCGGCCATGCGGCTGGAGTTGTCGAGCGCCTGCTGGACGTTGCCGCTCCGCCACCCGGCTTGCATCACGCTGCGATAGGCGGCCGGCGCAGTCGGCTCGTCCCCAATCGCATCGGCGAGCGATTCGCCGCGGCTGACGCGACGGGCCACGGCGGCGTTGATTTTTTCGAGCGTCCCAGCCGCCTGGTCGCCGCTAGAACCGAGTTCAAGCCCCGTCGGCACATGCGCACGGATCAGCGCCGTGATCTGGTCGTTCAGCGCCATGAAGTCGTCGAGCGACGCCGTATCCATTGCAACCTGCCGAGCGAATGCGACCAATGCGGAGCGATGACGCTGCACGCCGGGGCGGCGAGCGCCACGATGTGGTCGCAAGGGAGAACAACGGAAAACTGTTCCGTTCGAGACAACCCCTGAGATGCGCGGGGCAGGGCGATTTGCTTATGAATCTCTAAACTGCGGAACGAGCCTTCATAGCCATTGCAGCCCCCGGCAGGGAAGCTTATTCAATTGCCATCATCCATCGCATTTACCACAGAGCACACAGAGGCCACAGAGAAGACGAGAAAGCGCTAATGCCCAAATCTTCCTCTGTGCTCTCTGTGTGCTCTTTGGTTAAGGCGTTAAACGTGAAGTATTTCGAGAATGCTGGCAGTTGAATAAGCTTCAGAGCCAGGAACTGAAAGAGAGTCAGCGCTAATCCGATTGCAGCTTCTCAGACTGCCGTTCGCGCAGCTCGCAGAAGGCTTGAACCAACGCCCAGCCAAACCCGCCGGCGCCGACCGATTTCTGCGACGCCTGCTCATAGACGACTTCGGCGTCGCCGATCTTCGGCTCGATCCCGCCGGTCGTGGTGCGGATCGAAACGGCGATGCCGACGATTGCCGCTGCCAACGACGCCTGGCGAACCCACCGCCGGCCCCGCAGTTCGCCGACTTCCGTCCGAGCCGTTTCCAAGACGCGGGGGCGCAGGTCGTCCGACGCCTGCACATAGCCGCCAGCGGCTTGGACCAGCGCTTCGACTTCGTCGTACCGTTCTTGCCAATCAACAAGATTATGCATGCCGAGCCTCCTGACGTGCTTTCGTCAATTTGGCGGCAAGCTTGCTCATGGCGTATTGGTAGCGGCTGGCGACGGTGTTGGGCGAGGCTTCAAGGATCTGGGCGATCTCGGCGAAGGTCATCGCTTCCCAGATTTTGAGGACGACCACCTCGGCCTGTTCTTGCGGCAGGGAACGAATGGCGAGCCAGACGGCCCGGTGAGTCTCTTCTTGTTCAAGTTCATCGATCCGTCGTCGTGTCACCAGGTCGGTGAGCGACGTCACCACGCCGGCTCGCCGTTTTCGCCGGATGATGGCCAGCGATTCGTTACGGACCATCTGCAGCAGGTAAGCCCAGGGGCTGTCAGCCGCCGCCAGTAGCAACGGCCGGCCGGCGACTTTCACCAAACAGGCCTGAACAGCGTCCTCGGCGTCGTGCTGATTGCGGGTCAGCGTGACGCTGAACCGCACCAAACGGTGGGAAGTGAGGTCGAACAACGCCCCAAGCGCATCGACGCCGGCCGCCGCCAAGCGGTCGGTGCAGTCGCGCACGCGCTGGGAAAAGTCGTCCGGAAGAGCCATACGCCTACTAGGATGCGCCTCCGGCGGGGTTTTGTCTAAGGAATTTTGGGAAACTTTGGGATTGTGACTGCCAACCCAACGCCCTCTCGGATGTTCATAAGGCGGTCCAATGGAACTCTTCGCTGTGGGGAGTCGAAGACCAAGGCCGGTTCCTCGACGAAGCTCAACTCGCTGAGCGGGTGAAGCAAGTGGGCCAATTGCCCGGCGAAGGAATGTGAGCGGCCAGCGCGAGGCGTATGCTTTTTTCTGACAACGCTGGCGCACCAGTCTATGCCACGCGTATGTTAAAGCGACTATCCAATCGCGGCGAAGTCTATGTACACGACCTCTTGGCTCCCGCGGCCGCCCGCCACGATGCGGAAATCTATCGGAAGGTGCGGATCGCCGGTGTCATAGATATCGACGGCCTCAATGCGCGCGAGCTCGGCCGCTTTACCCTCATGGGGCATTTCGACTTCGTCGTCACCGACCGCAACCATGATCCGCAGTTCGCTATCGAATTCGATGGTGGCGGCCACGATGACAAGAACGACCACTTGAAAGACGAGATATGTCGGCGGTCAGACTTGGCGCTCCTCCGCCTCACGCCTCGTTCTAGCCGGATTGAAATCAGAGAAGCTTACTTCGTGGCTTACCTAATTGATGTCTGGTTCTACAGCCAGGACTTTGTGCGGATGCAGGCCGCAGGCGAGTCAAAACGAACTTCACTGCTGACTGTGCGCACGACGTTTGGATCGCTTTAACTGGGGCCCCCAGGCGGCGCAGGCGTGCAAAAACTTCCTCGCCAGGGGGATGCCAAAAGTGGCCCCTTGAACTCGATCGGCGGCAATGCCATCAGCTGTCAGCTACCGACGGGCCAACGGACAAGTGAGGGGCCATCCTTACCCTTTTTATGCGAATCAGGCCGCATGCCGCCGCGGTTCGCACTCGCATTACTAAATATCGTCATCATTCGGCGATCATTTCGGTCGTGCGCAGTGAAGTCGCATGAACCCTATTTCAAAATCTGAACGCCGAGATTTGCTTCGGGCCGGCGAATAAGGATGATGGAGGCGCCGGCGCGCGGATTTGGCGCGACTTCTGGTATGCTGCGTCGGAATTCAGTTCTGCAACAAGATTGAATGGAGACGAGGATGATGGGTCGCTCTGCGCGTTTGGCGGCGTGTTCGGCGTTGTTCCTGTGGGCGTCGATCGTGACGACGCCCCTTGTCTCGCCTGCTGCGGAAGAGACCGCACAAGAAGACGCTACGCAAAACGCCGCCAGCCCGAAAGCGGTGAAGTACTACGAAGTCCTGCGCAAGCGTCCCGAGCCGGGCTATCTGTTCGACCGGTTTTACAACACCTGGCTCGACGACTCGACGGCGGCCGAGTTGCAGAACTTCTTAGTCGCGAAGGCCGCCGAGTCGAAGTCGACTTCCGATCAACTGCTGTTGGCGTTCTTCTTCGCGAAGCAAGGCGACGATGCGCGGGCGCTTGAGGAATTTCGTACGGCGCTTGCCGCGAACCCGGGGAGCGCCGAGGCCTGGTACCAGAAGGCCGTGATCGAATCGCGAACGCTCGATTTTGAAGCCGCGATCAGCGACTTGCGGAAGGCGCGCGAACTGAAACCCGAAGCAAAGCTCCAAGTACAAATCGACAAGCTGCTCGGCCGCTTGCTCGTGCGGAACCGGCAAGTCGACGAGGCGCTCAAAGTTTGGAATGAGTTGCTAGCCGCCAATCCGAGCGACGAGGAACTAGCCGAGGATTTGATCGAACTGCATATCGACGAAGGATTGTTCGATCAAGCGGCGAAGTTGACCGAGACGCTCCTCGCCAAAACCAAGGATCCGTATCTGGCAGTGACGCGGCGGCTGCGATTGGGCGACGTCCATCAACGAGCCGGAAATCGTGAAGCGTCGTTAAAGGCCTACTCCACCGCGCTCGCCGACGTCGGTCATGACAGTTGGCTGGAACAAGAGATCCTGGCGCAAACAGAGCAAGTATTTCGTCGCGAAGATAGTTTGGCCCAACTGAAAACGCACTACGAGACGCTCCTGAAGGATCACCCCAAGCGGATCGCGTTGCATCGCCGGCAGGCTCAGTTGCTCGTCGAACTGGGGGAGCATGACCCCGCGATTGCCGGCTATCGGCAGATTCTGGAACTGACTCCCGGCGATCGGGCGAATCGCGAGGAGTACGTCGAAGTGTTGGCGAAGATCGGCAAGAAGAAAGAGGCGGTCGCGGAGCTGACGGAACTTTGCAAGCAGCACGCCGGCGACGCGGAGTTGAAGTTCCGTTTGGCCACGCTGCTGCAAAACGATGAGCAGGGCGACGCGGCCGCCGAGCAGATAGCCGCGTACCTCGCCGCATCCGACAAAAGCGAGTACGCCTACCTGCGGGCCGCTCGTCAGTTGGAGCGTTTCGAGCGCAAGGAGGCGGCCGCCGACGTCTATCAAGAAATGGCGGGCGCATTCGCCGACTCCGCCTCAGCGCAGGAAGCGTACGCCGGCTTTCTGTACGCGGCCGAGAAGAAAGAAGAGGCGTTGGCGATTTGGCGCAAACTTTCTGAAGGCGCCGAGTTGAGCGAACTGCTCCACGTGGCGCGGGCCCTCGCCACGCGGAATGAGCATCAGACGGCCCTCGATCTCCTGCAGGCGCGCGAGAGAGACTTTGCCAAAGAACCGCTTTACTTCAGCCAGCTCGCGACGACGGCGCTCGCCTTGAAGAAACCGGAACTGGCGCTGCCGTGGACGGAACGGCGCGCGGAACTTGCCGCGAGCACTTCGGAACTGGAGGCGGCCCTCGATCAAGCGGTCGCCGCGGCCGATCGGGCCGACAAGATCGAAGACTCTGCCAAGCGGCTCGCTGAACTGCCGCATCCGACAGTTCAGCAGACTTGCCTGCTCGCCGAACTGCTCGAATTAGCCGGCGATAGCGCGGCCGCTGATGACGCGGTGAATTCGCTGGCCGAAAAGGGCGACGTGCTGGCGCTCGGCGAGCAGATCCGGCTCTTCACGCAGCGTCGCGATTGGACGGCCGCTGCCAACGCGACGCGGCGAATGTTGGAACTGCCCGGAGGGCGTAAAAGCATCTACGTCCGTCGGTTGGTCGAGCTCTGCCAACGCGACTTCCAAACAGAAGAAGCCTTGAACTGGATCGCGGAGTGGAAACGCCTCTCGCCTGGCAGCACGACGCCCTGGACGATGGAGGCGGGGCTGTTGCAAACGCAAGGGAAGGAAGAGGACGCCATTGCCGTGTTGAAGACAGCCGTCCAGAAGTTCGACGGCGCCGAGGAGCTTCGCCTCCGACTCGCGCAAGTCTATGCCGAGTCCGATCACCTCGCCGACGCCGAGCGGATTTACTGGCAACTGTACGAGGAGACCGAAGACGTCACCGGTAAGCTGCGCTGGACGCAGGAATTAACGCGACTGGCTGAGCAGCAGGGAAAGCTGAGCCAACTGGTCGAAAAGTTTGAAGAACGGCGGCAGAGCAACCGGCAGTCGATTGTACCGCTACTGGCGCTTTCAGAAGTCCATCGGACGGCCGACAACTACGAAGGGCGCCGGCAAGCGCTGACGGCCGCCGCGAAGATCAAGCCCGACGATTTGGAGCTGCTGCATCACATCTCGCGCGTCGAAGAGCAGGAGGGAGATTGGAACGCGGCGATCGCGACGCTCCAACGCGCCGCGCCGCTCGACAAGACTAATAGAACGAAGGAGCGGATCTCGCGGCTTCACCTCAGCAACGGCAACGCCGACGAGGGATTCGCGATTTTTTTCGAACTCGCAGGAGTCGAGAAGGGCGACCCCCGCACGCTGGAGGCGATTGCCGACGCGATGTGCGGTATTCAGGAATGGGAGCGAGCGGCCGACTTTCTCTCGTCGCGCATCAACGACCATCCCGGCGATTACCGGCTGCGCTATCTCTTGGGAGTGGCGGCGGAGGAAGCAGGGCGGCCCAGCGACGCGATCGCGCAGTTTACCCTGCTCCTCGACGACCAAGAGGAATTGCCCGACGTCGCGAAGAAGAACGCCCAGAGAACGGCACGGAACCCCTATCTGGAATCAATGGGCAAGATGGCCCCGCGGGAGGCGATCGACTTCCTGATGCAGTCGCAGTATCGCTATCAAGCGTATATGCACCAGCAGAATCGCGGGATGCGCTATGGGGTCGTCTCCTCCGCCGGTCCCGCGAGCACGATCCAGATGCCGGCCGTCGTTGATCAAGCCCGACCCATGGCCGTCACTCACCTCACGACGATGGCGAAGCAGCTGGAAGAAAACGAACTCGCCGATTTGAAACGAAGCATGAAGCAGCATGGCGTTGAAGCCGTCGAATTGATGATGCGCGTCGACATGAATCAAGGAAATATGGCGGTGGAGTTGCCAACCTATCTCGAAGAGTTCCCGGAAGACGAAACCGCGCTGGCGCTGATCGCCATCAATCAGCTTGGCGGCCTATCGCCAGAACTGGCGAAGAGCAGCGAGCGGGCGTACGAAAAGTTTCGCGACGACTACCCGGAGTTGGCCGTCCTCGCCGCTTTTCAAGCTGGCCTGGTTGCCGAGGAAGAAGTGACGCTGGACGAAGTCGATTCTCCGGAAGAAAAGGAAACGACGGAGGCGCCGAATCGCCTGCTCGACGAAGCGCTGAAGCTCGCTGAGTCGGTTGACGAGCCGAACCCAATGACGGTGCTGCGGATCGCACTCGCACTCTCAGGGCAAAACGGCGGTCAGCAAGCCGCCGCGCTTCGCGAGGACTATCGCCAAAAGTTCTCCGACTTGCTCGTCAAGTGGTACCCGAACGTGCAGCAGCAATCAAACCAGTATGGTCCGTGGGCGTTCATCTACGTAGTGGGAGCGTTGGCGCAAGGCGACGATCCCTCCGCGTACATTGCGTTCCTGGAAGACGAGCTCGCGCGATCCCGGCAGAAGGGGAGGGGGCCGAGCAATCAGACTCACGGGATGTTCCAACAGCAGGCATCGACGTTGCTGGCCGGGCTCACCTTCCCTCCGCAGCAATTGGCGGATTTCCCTGCGGAGTTACTAGCAGTATTGCGCTCGCCCGACTCCTCAGACCCCTTTTCATCAGTCACTGGTCGCGCCACGCCTACGAACTTTGACGCCGAGAAGGCCGCCCCCTTGGTCGCTAAGACGCGCGATCCAATTTTGCGGCTCTTGTTAGCCAATCGCTTCGAACAGCCTGAAGTCGTCGAAGCGACGTTGAAGGAGTTGCTCGCCTCGGAGAAGCCGCAGCTTGACGCCTACCTGTTGGCGTCGGGCAAGGCGACCGTTGACGAAGACCATGTTCGCGCGGCCGAATTGCTCAACAAAGCGCGATATCTGCCGATGCAGCGCGATCTCCGCGCGCAGGTCGACGCCGGGATCGTCGCCTCGGTATTGGCCGCCAAGGAAGCGGGTCTCGTCAAAATAGCCGCCGACGGCTCGTTGCAGGCGGCGGACGCAGATGCGGAAAGTAAAGACTCGGCAACGGCGGCAGCCGATCATTCGGCCGCTTTGCTCGAAGCAGGCCGCGCCGCGTGCCTCCGGCTGCGGCAGACGCGGCTCGATCCTAACCGGCGAACAGAACTGATCGCGGCGATGGAAGATTTGGGCCTCAAACGCGAAGCGGAGAAGCTCGACCAGCTCGCCGCGACGCAGCCGGCGGTCAGTTCGCCGGCGCGCATGATCTATAGTTCCGTAGGGCCGCGGTCGGGCGCCAGTGATCGCGTGACCAAACTGGTCGCCGACGGCAAACGCGACGCTGCGGCCAAGCTCCTCTCGGCGGAAATTCTGGCGCAAGCCCGCCAGATATTGTCGAACCCCGGTAATGCCAGCTTCATGCGGCATCAATTTCGGCAGTTGAAGACGCGCGTCTCGACGCTGGGAATGACCGACGACGTCCTCAAGTCGATGACGCCCGGCGAGAATGCGACGTCGCAGCGGGGCATCGAGTACGCAGTCGCCTGCGAAATGTTTGATCGTCCCAAAGAAGCGCGGGCGATGTACGAAAAGCTTCTGGAGAAGAAGCCCAAGGACGACGCCGTCCGGATGCGGCTCGTTACGTTGCTCGCCGCCGAGGACCCGAAGTTGGCGGAGGGCCATCTGAAAGAATTGAAGCCGACGGCCAGCATGACGGTCGGCCAGAGTCTGATGGGGACGCTGCAAGATTACGAGGCTGACTTAGAAAGCCGCGTCGCCAGTGCAGAAGTCGCCGTGCTCTATCTCAAGCTGTTGGCCGGTCAGCCGAACGTCCAGACCGACTGGAGCGAGGGATTTGTGCAGATGCTGTCGCGCCAACTTCACAGCAACAACGTCGGGGCGCTGCCTTCACTCCTCTCGAAGGTGACTTTGGACCGCACGAAGAGCGAGACGATGGGCAAGCTCATCGAGCGTCGTCGAGCGGCGCAGGAAGCGTTTTGTCAGGAGATGCTGAAGACTCAAAGCGGCGCCCGCTCGGGATTCACTTTTCTCCTCGCAGCCGCCGAAGCCCGCGGCGACGTGAATGATGAAGAGTTCACGGCAAGGGCCGTCCAGCTGCTGCGCGACGAGGCCGAAAGCAAACCACTCGCCGCTGGCCAGCGGGGCCATCACTACTCCTACAACGACAACGACCCCAACGCGGTGCGCCTGCGGTCGCCGGAAGAGTATCTGGTGCGTTGCGCCATGGCGACCGATTGGAAGCTGATCGACGAAGAACTGCTGCCGGCGCTCGAGAAGGGACGCGTCAAGCAAGGGGCGCAGACGCTGAAGCAAATGTCAAAGCTCTATCGCTGTCCGCCCGAAGAGTTTCTCGCTGCGGCCGATCAAGTGATGAAGCGAGGGCAACGTTCCCCGGTGATGCAAGACGAGGCGGCCGATCTCGCGATCGTCGTGGCCGCTTGGAAAGATCGTGAACTCGACGTCGACCTCCAACCGGTCGTTCTGGAACGTTTGAAGCGATCCGTCAAATCGCAGAACCATCATCAGACGCCGTCGTGCGTAAGCGATTTCGTCGTCGCGACCTACAGCAGTCGCGGCGGACCCGCCGCGCTGGACTTGTTGGAGGAAGTGACGACCATCTACCTCGGTCCGAAGGAGAAGCGAGAAGCGTTTGTTGCCGCCAACAATCCGCAGAACGGCGTCTCCTACGGCACGGCCACGGGGCAGGTGTACGTCTACGGCCAGTTCATTTCAACTCTGCTGCAGGACGAGTCGGTGCTGCCAATCGTCATCTTCTATGTGCAATCGCTTCCCAATCTCGGTTCCATGAACAATGTGGAACACTACGCCTACAGCGGCATGGCGAAGCTTGCCGAACAGCCGGCCGACAAGCTGATGAAAGATTTGCGGGCGTCTCCTTGGATGGCTGATCTGGAGGAATTTGATCCGCTCGACGGCGGTTCTTCGCGCCACGGCAGCGTCTCTTGGCTTGCTTGGTTCCTGGAGAACATGAGCAAGGACGAAAAAGAGAAGCCCGCGTTCGCCGAGCTGATCGCCGAAGCGAATCAGCAGAAGCCGACGTTCGGACTCGGATTGATCAACGCTCAACTGCAGGGCGGCGACGCGCTGCTCGATTTCTGTGCGAGTCACCTGGAGGGTCTGCAGGCGCTCGATGAAGAGCGCCAAACGCGAATCGCCGCCACGCTGTCGGCGCTGTTGGGCAACGAGGCGCTGGAGAAGAAGGACCTTGCCGAGTCGCACGCCAAGGTCCGCGATTGGCTGCGAGGCAGCAAGCAGCTCAAGTCGCAGCAATTGCTGGCGCAACTACGCAAGGCGAAGACGCTCGAAGAGCTCTGTTCCGAGCCGTATCAAGCCGGCGAATTTCTAGGACTGCACATCAAGGAACTCATTGCCGCAGATCTACCCGCCGCTGCCGAATCGTACTTTCGGGTGATGGAACTAGCTCGCGACGCTCAGAAGAATAATCGTTGGAATCTGCATCTCGGCGACGGAAGCACCGCGGCTGGCTACATCTTGGGGAATATGGCCCGTCACCTCGATGGCGTCAGGTTCGACCGTTTTCCATTCCTGATCGAGATCTATCGGAATGAAAAGCAGGCGTCCACCGAGTATCAGTCGAGCAGCCGTTACGGAGCGACGGGAGCGTTGCTTGGCCGGTTCGACGAGTTAGTCAAGGAAAAGGGGAAGAAGCGGACTCCGCTCGAAGCGGTTCAGCAGATTCACGAGGAACTCGGCACTGCGCTCGACGGCCGGCCGTCGTCGCTGTTCGCCGATGCCTATTGCGAACTCTTTGAGCAGAAGCTGAAAAAGCCGAAGGATCTGGCGGCTGTCCGCGATTGGGCGAAGTCTCACGTCGTTGGCGGCGAGCACAAAGACTTGTCGACCGATCTCTACGCCGCCGCCTGCATGGTCGAAGCGGCGAACATCGCCAATAAGGCGAAGTCGAGGCCGAAGTCTGCGGACGCGGCAGCGACGTCACAGCCTTCGGAAGCGACCGACGGGGAGACGTTCTATCATCAATACTACGACCACTTGCTGGCCAGGAGCGAGTTGCCGCTCGTATGGCGGCTCCACCTTGCCGAGTTGGTGACTCGCTACGACGACGATCGACTACCCGCTGAAGTGGGGAAGGGCGTTCTCGCCATCTATACGGAAGCGCTGAAGTCAACCATCCCAATCACCGACGCCCAGCACGGCTCCATCTGCAGTTGGCTAGTCAGCGTCGCGAAGCGTGGCGAGCTGTCAGAGGAACGGGCGCTCTGGAGCGACGCCTGGGGCCGCCGTTATCTCCGCCCGGCGACGGCGGTCAATCGGCAGTTTGAATCGCCTCATGAATTGAACAATGTCGATGCGCTCTGCGACGTGCTGCGCATCTACCTGCAACAGAAGGATGAAGATCGCGTCAACCAGTTCATCCGCCGGCATGAGCAGGCGCTCGCTTCCAGTCCGCGCGTCGTCGTGATTCTGCTCCGCGCCGAAAAGCCGGAACTCGCGGCGCGCTTCCTCCGCACTCATTGGGGCGCCTTCTCGCTCGACTGGCCGTCGGACGACGATCTGACGTTCGATCCCGCGATCGACGCCCAAACGACGCCTCTCGCCGAAAAGTTGTTGCGCGACGACGAAAGATTCTTCGCTCGGGCATTGCTGGCGTCGCTTCCCGACCCGCAATCGTCGCAAGAGGCGGAACAGGAAGGCGGCGAGAAGCCCGCGGAGCAGACGGCGACCGCTGAACCGACGCCCCGCGAGACTCGGCTGCTCAAGCTGGCCGAGGAACTCGGCGGCTCCTCGAAAAACGACGAGGCGCTGCGGATGCGTACGATCGCCATCCTGGGCCAAAGTCGCCCTGCCAGCCACCGGCTTCAAGAAGAAATCGCCGCGCTATATGAAAAGTTGACGCTGCCGGTGACTTTTCAGGGAGACGACATTCGTCGCTGGCAGTTGGAACTCGAACTCGCCACGCGGCACTTCGACAACCGGTTTGCCGCGGGAGACACGGCGACGTTTGTGACCGCGTTCGACGGGCTCGTCAAATCGATCGAAGGCGACCACGCCTACGAGGCGGGACAAAAGCTCGATCCACTGCTCGACGCCTGCTACGACTCGATCCAGTCGCACGGGGCGAAGTGGACGCCCGAGCAATGCGCCGCGATGGGACGCTCGCTTCGATCGTTGCTCGACGATCGGCAATACATCTATCTCAATGAGTTTCCGAAGTTCAACGCCCTGGTGCTGCTCACTCACGCTCGCGGCGGCAATGGCGCGGAATTGGTCGAATGGCGAAAGAAACTTTCGGACAACAGTCGCAGCTATATGAAGAATCGCGGCGTCGATGGCGAGACCTGGGCGGCGCTCTGCAAGCTAGTCGGCGAACCGGCGCCGGAGAATCTGCCGGAACGGATCAAGTTGGTCGAAGCGGCTGTCGCGGCCGCGGCCGATCTCGAGTGGCTCAACTATCACCAAGAGACGCCGCATCACCTCTCGGGCTACGACCAGAAGTCGATCTACGATCATATCGTGAAAGCGAAGATGCTGTCGCGTGACGAACTGCTGGCGCACGCCTCGCAGATCGATCCGATTCCGGAGCGGCATTTCATGACGAACGTCACGCTGGCGGAATGGCTCGCGTCTCAGGAGGCGTTCGCTGCCGCCGCGACGCTGTACGACTTGGCCCGGCCGCAGGCGCCAGCCTCTTGGAAGGTGCGGAAGGCGGCCTGGGGATTGCGGGCCGGCGATTGCTGGGCCCGCGCAGGCCATCTCGACAACGCGAAGGCTCGCGCCGACGAAGCGGCGAAGCTTGATTTGCAGGAGGCGGAGAAGAAGCGTTTGAAGAAGCTGACGGAGACGATCGAGCAGAAAGCCAGCGGCGGCGAGCAGAATACAAAAGTCGATCAATCGCCCCCGGCAGCCGCGACTCCCGACGCCGTCCCGCCGAAAGCGGCGCAGCGGGTTAGAGATTCTGGGATGACTTTGCTGTCATTCAACGGATGGTCGGAAATTCTTTCCAACGGTCCCGAATTCAATTCGTCCCCCTGGATGATTGCAGTATAATGCCCGGCGATTCGTGCGGGGGCTAGGGCGACGTAAAACGCTGGCGGCCTGCACGTCGATTGGATCGGATTCGGCAACGGGCCCACGAGCCTAAACAACGGAGGTTGTCGTCGATGTCAGCGAACTCCCCCGGACCTGTCGAGCAATTCGTCGCCTTTGTGCGGCGTCGCGTCAATCTTCACCTGCTCTGGACGACCCTCATTTGGACCGCCGCGGCCGGCGCCGGGCTACTGGCGGCGGTGAGTTTGGTCTACGTCGTCCAGGGATACGCCGTCCCCGGCGGGTGGGTCGCGGCGTCGCTGATCGTCGCCGTTGTCGGCAACATTGCGGCGTGGTTCTGGCGCCGGATGAACGTTGAACAGGCGGCCCGCTTCGTTGATCGCTTCTATGGACTGAAAGACGCCGTCGCGTCGCATCTCCATTTCTCCCGCGCCGGTCATCGCGACGGATTCTATGAACTACAAGCCGACTACACGCGCCGGCAAGTCAGCGAACTGTCGCCCACGGCGATTGCGTATCGGCCCCCCCGTCGCGGCCTGCTGCTCGCCGCGGGGCTTACGGCCGTCGCCCTCCCGCTTAGTCTCCGCGGCCCCAGCGACGAGGTCGTCCAGCGACTGGAGCAAGAACAAGCCGTTCAGCAAGCGACCGAACTCTCCAACAAGGAAATGCTCGAGCTCGTCGAGGAACTGCGCAAAGAGGTCGACGATCCGTTTGAGAAAGAACTCGTCGATCCCGATAAGCTTCGTAAGATGGTCGAGTCGCTCGAAGCGACCAAGGATCAGAAGGCAGCGTTGCGGCAATACGCGCAGTTGGAACGGGAACTGAACAAAGCCCGCTTGGCGATCCAGCGCAAACAGGACGAGCAACTTTTGGATCGCGCCGCGAAAAAGCTGCAGGAAGAGCGCGAGTCGAAGCAACTCGGCGAGCAATTGCAGCAAAAGAAGTATGACCAAGCTTCCCAAGAACTGGCGTCGATGAAGCCCGAAGGGGGCAAACCCCTCTCCGAGCAACGCCAGCAACTCGCCCGCCTCAAGGCGGCCTCGCAGCGCATGGCCGCCGCAGCCAAGGCGAACAAGTCGGCGTCGCAGGGCGAAGAATCGAAGGCGGGCGAGAAGTCGAACTCCAAATCGTCGGCCGCCAAAAACTCCAACGGCGGCAGCGGCGCCTCGGGCGAAAGCGGCGCGGCCGCCGGCGAAGGGGGCGGCGAACTCGCCGAGAATCTGGAAGAACTCGCACAATCAGTTCAAGATCTCGACGAGTCGCTGCAAGAAGCGGAGCGTCAAGAAAAGGAAAGCGGCAAGTGCGACAGCCAGTGCCAGTCGCAATGCCAGGCGTGCCAAAACTCGGTCAACGACCAACTCGGCAAGCTTTGCAAGAGCCTGACGAAGCTCGGCGTTCGCCGCGAGGCCGACAAGAAGCTCTGCCGCCTCTGTGAGAAGTGCAGCCAATGCCAGGGCCTCTGCAACGGCCTCTGTCAGAAGCCAAGCCCCAACGCCGGCGGCAAGAAAGCAGGTTGGGGATCGAATACCGCTCGACGCGACGGTTCTGACGAACTGGTCGACAACGGCCAAACGACTCAACTGCAAGGAACCAAGGGGGCAGGCCCCTCGCTCACCACCGTTGAGTCGGCCGAGGATGGGAGCGGCGTCTCCAATCGCCGGTCCGCGGCGAAACAACGACAGTTTCAACGGCAGTTCGAATCGTTCGTCGAACGCGAAGACGTTCCCGCTCAGGTGCGAGACGGCGTCAAAAACTACTTCCAGTTGATCCACCAAATGGAATCAACGCCCGCAGTCGATGGAGATGCAGCAGAATGACGACCGCAGCAATCGAAGCGGAGCAAGCGGCTGAGCGATTCGTCGCCACGTTCCGTCGTGTCCGCGATGAAATGGCCAAGTTCATCGTGGGGCAACAGGACGTCGTCGAGCATGTGCTGCTGGCCGTCGTCAGCGGCGGTCATGTGCTGCTCGAAGGGGTGCCGGGCCTCGGCAAAACGGCGATGGTCAATACGCTCGCCCAGGCACTTCATCTCAAGTTTCAACGAATTCAGTTCACGCCTGACCTCCTTCCCGCAGACGTCGTCGGCACGCAGGTGCTAGTCGACCGCAACGGCCACAAATCACTCGAGTTCCAGCAAGGTCCCGTATTCTGCAACGTCCTCTTGGCGGACGAGATCAATCGGGCCACGCCCAAAACGCAGTCCGCTCTCCTGGAAACGATGCAGGAGAAGTCGGTCACCGTCGCCGGCAAGACGCACAAGCTCGATCTGCCGTTCTTCGTCCTGGCGACGCAGAATCCCATCGAGCAGGAAGGAACCTATCCGCTTCCCGAAGCGCAGCTTGATCGCTTCTTCTTCAAGTTGTTCGTCGAGTTGCCGGGGCACGATGAGTTCGCCGAGATCTTGCGGCGGACCGGCGGCGCGAAGCTGCCGACGATCGATCCCGTCGCCACGGGCGACGAAATCCTGGAGATGGGCCGGACGCTTCGCGAAACGCCGATCGACGACTCCGTGCAGGACCACCTCATCCGCGTCGTTCGCGCGACGCATCCGACGAGCGAAGACGCGCCGGCCGAAGTTCGCAAATTCGTCCGTCACGGCGCATCGCCGCGCGGCGCCCAGGCGATTCTCGCCGCCAGTCGCGGCCG
>JBGSMO010000353.1:0-10042 GCA_041740115.1 Pirellulales bacterium | reverse complement strand
GTCGCCCAGTAGTAGGGGCGGCCGCGCGGGTCGTCGCGTCGCTCGTAGCTTTCGCCCCAGGGGGCGACGCACATCGGCGTGACGCGAACCTCGGCCGGCCGGTCGAGCGCTGCGAGCGGGATGTTCAGGTTGTAAAGTTGTGGTTCTGGTCCCTTTTGGGCGAGGATCTGCGAAATAATTGGCACGGCCAGCTTGGCGGCCACGTCGTATCTTGCTTGTTCGTCCCACTCCAGCGAGACGGCGATGCTCGTCACGCCGAAAAAGGCGCCTTCGATCGCCGCCGACACCGTGCCGGAGTAAAGGACGTTGATCCCCGCGTTCAGCCCGCTGTTGATCCCGCTTACCACCAACTCGGGCCGAGGGCGGCAAAGTTCGGTGATCGCCAGCTTGACGCAGTCGGCGGGGCTCCCTTCGACCGCCCACCCCCGCCGGCGGGGCCCCTCGAACATTTCGCGGGCCATCAGCGGCGTCCGGTAGGTGATCGAATGGCCGACGCCGCTCTGCTCGGTCAGGGGGGCGGCGACCTCGACGGAGCCAAGCTTTCGCAACTCATGTTCCAGGGCCGCCAATCCGGGGGCGTAGATGCCGTCGTCGTTCGTAAGCAGAATCTGCATACCGTAAACCGCGGTGAAATAGGGCGTTACTTCGCTGACCGTTAAATTCATCATAAGCGGTTGCGTTGCGTGGAGGCAACGTGATGTGGTGCGGAGGCCACAGTAGCCGCGGGTCAACGACCCGCCGGAGCGAATGCAAATGGGGAATGCTGAATGGGAAATTGGGAATGGGGAGCTGCAGCTTCTTTCCCCCATTCCCCATTCAGCATTCCCCATTCGAAACCCCGCTCCGGCGGCTCGTTGAGCCGCGGCTACTCGGGAAACTCTGGCGCCTAGACCGCCCCCGCCCGCAGGCCCTACAATCACTGGTTTTCCCGAAAGCCACTGGCGAGATTCATGACGACCGCCTCCCCCAGCTCCGTCGAACCGCGAGGAGGCGCCGCGGGGCAGCGCGTCCTCGTTCTCGATTTCGGTTCGCAGTACGCCCAACTGATCGCCCGCCGCGTTCGCGAGCAGAACGTCTACTGCGAGATCGTGCGGCATAGCATCACCGCCGAGCGGGTGCGGGAATTAGCGCCGATCGGGATCATCCTGTCTGGCGGTCCGTCGAGCGTGTACGCCCAGGGCGCTCCTCTCTGCGATCCGAAGTTGTTCGAACTCGGCATCCCCGTGCTCGGCATCTGCTACGGAATGCAATTGATGTGTCAGGCCCTGGGAGGCAAAGTCGACAGTGCCCCGGCCCGCGAGTATGGCCGCGCCGAGTGCGAGATCGTCGAGGCCGACGGCCTGTTCGCCGGCGTGCCGCGGCAGACGCAGGTTTGGATGAGCCACGGCGACCAAGTAGCGGGTATTTCAAACGACTTCACGCCGCTCGCCAAGACTTCGACTTGCCCCTACGCCGCAGTGAAGCACAAGCGGCTGCCGTTCTTCGGCCTGCAGTTCCATCCCGAGGTGACCCACACGCCCGAAGGGGCGACGGTGCTGCGGAACTTCCTCCACGGGGCGTGCGGCGCCGAGGGGACTTGGAAGCTCGGCGACTTCGCGGCGGAGACGATCGAACGGATCCGCCAAGAGGTCGGCAACGACCGCGTCATCTGCGGCCTTTCCGGCGGCGTCGATTCGTCGGTCGTCGCGGCCTTGCTGGCGAAGGCGATCGGTCCGCAGCTTTCTTGCATCTTGGTCGACAACGGGCTGCTGCGTCAGGCCGAGGAAGAGGCGGTCGTCGCCGAGTTCACGCAGCACTTCAAGACCGATCTCCATGTAGTTAAGGGCGAAGAACGATTCCTTTCGGCCCTCGCCGGCATCACCGATCCGCAAGAGAAGCGTCGCCGCATCGGCCACACGTTCATCGACTGCTTCGTCGATGAGGCGAAGAAGATCCACGGCGCCAAGTTCCTCGCCCAGGGGACGCTCTACCCCGACGTCATCGAGAGCGGCGCTGCGGTCGACGGGCCGGCTGACACGATCAAGCTGCATCACAACGTCGGCGGCTTGCCGGCGGAGTTGGGGTTTGAGCTGATCGAACCGCTGCGAGATTTGTTCAAAGACGAAGTCCGCCGCTTGGGCCTGCAACTCGGCCTGCCCGAAGATATCGTCTGGCGGCATCCATTCCCGGGACCGGGCCTCGCGGTCCGCTGCCTCGGTGAAGTCACCAAAGAAAAACTCGAGACGCTGCGGGCGGCCGACGCGATCGTCGTCGGGGAAATCAAGGCGGCCGGGCTTTATCGCAGCACGTCGCAGGCGTTCGCCGTGCTGCTGCCGGTGCAAAGCGTCGGCGTCATGGGCGACAGCCGCACCTACGACAACGCGCTGGCCGTCCGGTGCGTGAACACCGACGACTTCATGACCGCCGATTGGAGCCACCTGCCGTACGAGGTGCTGGCCAGAATCTCGACGCGGGTGATCAACGAAGTGAAGGGGGTCAACCGCGTGGTGTACGACATCAGCTCGAAACCGCCGGCGACGATTGAGTGGGAGTAGGGGGCGTTGGGGACTGGATATATGTAGGTTTCCTGCATAAATCACAGTTCAAGGAGCGAAAAAGCCGAAAATCAGGGTTCGGACTGGTCGCTTAAGCGACCAGTCCGGTAGATTTTCCGTTATGAGCGACTTCAAGCCTATTCGGAAAAGTTCCTCCTCTTCGGTCGAGCACTTCAAGGGCCGTCACCGCTTCGAACACTGGTACATCGACAACCAGGTTTACTTCCTCACCGCCCGCTGCCGTGAGCGTTTTCCTGCGTTCGCCTCCGAAGCGGCTAAGCAAATCTTCTGGCACCGATTCAACCACTACGCCGCACAGTACGGCTACATGCCTTGGATCACCAGCCTCCTCGACAACCACTACCACACGCTCGGTTATCTTAAAATTGGGGCCAATCTCGGCCCCATGATGCAGCGCATTCACGGCTCCGTCGCCAAGCTCGTGAACGACACGCTCCCGGAACGCCGCGTCCCGTTTTGGAGCGAGAAGGGGCATCGCGACTACTTCGACGGGGCTATTCGCGATGAGAAGCAGTGTCGGCGGGCGTACAAGTACACGTTACGCCAAGCGGTGCGGCATGGCATCGCGGCGGATTGGTGCGACTATCCGCATACGCGAGTTGCGATCGACATCGATCGCGGTGTAAAGCGGGCGCTGGAACTCAAAGCATTTCTAGAAGGCGTTCCCTACAAACGCTATCAAAACCGGAAGCCTCGTTAGCGCTTCAACCCCGCACCGGCCTGGAGTCCGCATTGGACTGGTCGCTTAAGCGACCAGTCCGAACCCTCGTTTGACGCCGCCTGCTCGAACCCCCGCACCGCTCACCCCAACAGCGCATCGACCGTCATCACCCCTAGCATGACGGCCCCCACCGCAAACTTCCCCACCGTCCCCCATAGCCTCCCCGAGAACGCCCCTCGCGCCACCGCCATGCTCTCGCTATGCGGCCGCTCGATTGACTTCTCGCCGAGATAAGCCCCGGCGAACGCCCCGCCGGCCCCTCCCAGCAGCGCGGCAATCACCGAACCGACAATCGGAATCGGCAGCCCCAACATCGCCCCGGCGATGCTCCCCGCAATCCCGCCGATCAGCGAGAAGAAAATCGACCGCCGGCTCGCCCCCTGCTTGGCGGCGCCAGCCGCCCCGGCGAAGAACTCGATCACCTCGCCTATCGTCGCCAGCCCCGCCAGAATGCCGACCGTCGTCCAGCCGATGCCACGCCCCGCCGTCTCCGGTGCCAGCCAAGCGAACAGAGCCGCCATCCCCAGCAGGATCCAGTTTCCTGGCAGGCTAAACAGGTTCGTCAGCCAGCAAATCCCGCCGCCGCAGATCAAGATCACGGCCAGCGTGTAATAAAGCCAGGGATTCACGGCGCCTGCACTTGGAGGGGAGAGATTGGTAAAATCATTCGCTGCGCGAGTGTTCCGCACGGCGAGAGTGATTGTACCCAGTCATTCGCTCCGTCGCGGCGTCTCTTGGCTCGCGACGTTCCCAGTGCCCCTCAGCAGTGCCCGCCCGCGGCGATTCTGCCGCCCCATACCAACAACATAGTCCCTACACACACGAGACAGTCGGTTCGCATGGGTCAAAAATTCATCTACCAGATTTCCAATCTCACCAAGAAGATTGGCCAGCGCGAAATTCTCAAAGAGATCAACCTCGCCTTCTACCCCGGCGCCAAGATCGGCGTTTTGGGTCGCAACGGCTCCGGCAAGAGCACGCTGCTGCGGATCATGGCGGGAATCGATAAAGAGTACGACGGCGAGGCGAAGCTGACCGAAGGCTTCACCGTGGGGCTGCTGTCGCAGGAACCCCATTTGAATCCTGAGAAGGACGTCCGCGGCAACATCGACGAAGCGGTCGCCGGCACCCTAGCGCTGCTGAAGGAATTCGAGGAAATCGGCGACAAGTACGCCGAAGTCGCCGACGACCCGGACGCGATGGAAAAGCTCATGAACCGGCAGGCCGTACTGCAGGACAAGATCGAAGCTTGCAACGCCTGGGAACTCGATCGCCAGATCGAAATCGCGATGGACGCGATGAATCTCCCCCCGGCCGACGCCGACGTGACCAAACTCTCCGGCGGCGAAAAGCGTCGCGTCGCCCTCTGCAAGCTGCTGCTCGAACACCCCGACCTGTTGTTGCTCGACGAACCGACGAACCATCTCGACGCCGAGAGCGTCGCCTGGCTCGAACGCCACTTGGCCGACTACAACGGCACGATCGTCGCCGTGACCCACGATCGCTACTTCCTCGACAACGTCGCCGGCTGGATTCTCGAAATCGAATATGGCCGCGGCTTGCCGTTCGAAGGGAACTACACTTCGTGGCTGGAGCAAAAGGCGAAACGACTGAAGCTCGAAGAGAAGCAGGAGTCGGCCCGCCAACGCGCCCTGGCGAAGGAACTTGAATGGATCCGCATGGCGCCGAAAGCTCGCCAGGCGAAGAGCAAAGCCCGCGTTAGCGCCTACGAGAAGATGGTCGCCGAGCAGATTGAGCAGAAGACCGAAGAACTCGAAATCCAGATCCCGCCCGGCAAGCGGCTCGGCGACCGCGTAGTCGACGCCGTCAACCTCGGCAAGTCGTACGGCGATCGGGTGATCTTCGAGAACGTCAACTTCAAGCTCCCGGCCGGCGGCATCGTGGGGATCATCGGCCCCAACGGCTCCGGGAAGACGACGCTGCTGCGGATGCTGATGGGCCAGGAAGAGCCCGACGTCGGCCAACTCGTCATCGGTGAAACGGTCGAGCTCGGCTACGTCGACCAGTCGCGTGACGACCTCGATCCGAACAAGACGGTCTACGAGGAGATCTCCGGCGGCGTCGACAATATCGTCATGGGCAACAAGACGATCAACGCCCGGGCGTACGTTTCGCGATTCAATTTCGCGAAGACCGACCAGCAAAAGAAGGTCGGCGTCCTCTCCGGCGGCGAGCGCAACCGCGTCCACTTGGCGAAGCTCCTCCGCAAGGGGACGAATGTCCTGCTGCTCGACGAACCGACGAACGACCTCGACGTCGACACGCTGCGCTCGCTCGAAGAAGCCGTGGCCAACTTCGTCGGCTGCGCCGTCGTGGTGAGCCATGATCGCTGGTTTCTCGACCGTTTGGCGACGCACATCCTCGCCTTCGAAGGCGACGGCTACGTCCACTGGTGCGAAGGGAACTTCCAGATCTACGAGATCCAACGCCGCGAACGCCTGGGCGT
This sequence comes from Pirellulales bacterium, assembly GCA_041740115.1. Lineage (GTDB taxonomy): Bacteria > Planctomycetota > Planctomycetia > Pirellulales > Lacipirellulaceae > Lacipirellula. The sequence continues at coordinate 4,299 of JBGSMO010000353.1, read as the reverse complement.
CGACGCCGACTCGCCCCACCGCTTCAAGTACAAGAAACTGCAGCAAAGCTAACGCCGCCTTATCATTCGTGAATTCACCCGTTTAGCCCCCGGTTCTTCAAACCGGGGGCCCTGGAGCGTCCACCGCCATGAGCATCGTTCGCGTAGGATCAACGCAAAAGTTCTCCGACAACTGGGACAACATCTTCACCGGCGACAAACCAAAGCCGACGAAGAAGTCCGCGGGCAAGAAGAAAAAAGCCAAGCCAGCAAAGGCCGCAGCCCCGGCGCCCGCCGCCAAGAAATCGACGAAGAAGAAAGCGGCGAAAGCCAAGGCGAGCGCCGCGAAATCGCCCGCTGCCAAACCGGGTAAGAAAAAGAAGAAAGCTGGGACCAAGCAGAAAGAGCTGTTCTAAGCGGACGGCATCGGGCGCCATGCTTTCGCCTCTCAAGGCGTAAGCATGCTGAACCCGAATGGGACGATCAACGTCCTACAGTATGTCGACGCTCCGCGACGACATGACACGCGCCGAGCGAATGCAACGTGGAAGCCCTACTATTGAATAGTGAAAAATTGAAGTTAATGAGCTACAATAACGTCTTGTAGGAGGAACTGGCAGTTCTTCCGGGAGACGTAATGACTCATGATCTCGCCTCACCCTGTGGCTCGTTTCGTGTGAGGTTCAAGCTTTCACGTCTCCACTGGCTAACTTGGCTAACGTTGGCGGTGTTCACTGTCGTGGTCGTGCTCCTGGTGGTTTCGGGACTTGGCGTTGAGCCGACGCTTCTCAAGCCGCAACCATTTATGTGGGGTAGAGTGGGTGGATCAGGCCCCATGCCTGACCCCGATTTGGCAGCCGGCCCACTCTTCGTAGAAGAGTACGAGCATGGCTGGCCCTTCACCTTTCTACGCCGCGCCGTCGGGGCAGGGGGTAAGGGATGGCCCAAAGGTATTCAGAATGCAGTCGTCATCGGCTGGCCTAGCGGAGAGAGTGTCGCGCCTTGGGACCATCGACTAGCTTGGTCTTTTTTCGGTGATGTCTCCCGGTGGAATTCAACGGCCCTCGCCGCTGACTTGGTGATCGCACTCATCTTGATCGCGGCTCCGACGTTCATATGTCAGTGGTGGATCGTTCGTCGCGGCGGCCGCATACGATTTCGCATCGCCGATCTATTAGCAGCCGCTGTTCTAGTGGCCACGGCGCTGGCTTGGCATCAGTCGCATCTGCAACTGCAATCGGTCGAGGGACGACTGCTTGCAGCTCTCCCCGCTCCAGGAGTAGTGCAAAAAAGCTCCTGGCGTGATCACCGCTGGGAGTATCGCGGCCCCCTTTGGTTGGATCGACTGCTTGGTCTGGCGAATTATCGCTGTTTTCGCCATCTCAATCAGGTCACCGTCATCGTCGATGAAATGACTGACGAGGACTGGAGGTTGCTTTCGCAAGCAGCTTACGTGAGCGATGTCCGCTTGCACGGCCAGGTTTCAGTGGAGGCTGCTGGCGCCCTCGCATCGCTGGGGCATTTGCATGCGCTGGAACTGTGTAGAGGCGTCGGTGACATCGATCAGTTTTCAGACCCTGTTCCAGCACTGCAGCGGCTGTGCGGCCTAAAATCCTTAGAAAGCATTCGCTGCTACCGTAGCGACCTGCTGATCGAAGACATGCACGCCCTCGCCGCAATTCCAACGCTCAAGGAAATCGACGTCAGCGGCGTCTTGGCGACCATCGATGAGCAGCACGCTTTTCGCGATGCACATCCTCGTCTCGTGGTGAAGTGCGATGAACAGCGTCGCTCAGCTTGGGAGGGCCAGGAGGTTGACCCTTGGGACGTTACACATGCACGTCTCATTCGCTGGCGTCACGAAGACTCGGTAACGCTCAAAGAGCCTCATGATTATGGCCATGAACTCGACTTACGCGGCATGCGGCTTGAGTCCGAACGCTTGTTAAAGTTGCAACCTGTGCTCGCGGCCGTTAAGAATCTGAGATTCGACGAGAGTGCCGCAACTCCGGCAGTGATCGAACTTCTCCGGAAGTGTCAAAACGTAACGACGATTAATGCTGCCGGACTTCCTGCTGATCACGAACTGCTGGAATGTCTGGCCGGGATGCCGTCACTGGAAGAAATTGATATCAGCCAGGGCTCGGCGAGCGCAGAAGACTTTCTGCAACTACAGCGACTCAAGAGATTCTATGCACTGAATCTGTATGAAACGACGTTTCCCCAGGAGGAACTTTCGAAGCTCCTGGGCGAATTGAACCCCGTTGGTTACGCCGAAGCCTATCACGGTCTCGATGACGCGACTCCCGCCATCGAACCCGTTGATGATCCGAACGATCCATTCGGCGAGCCTGCTGAAGACTGATAGCTCACGCCCGTCCCAAAAACGCCCCCGTCCGCGTGTCGACCTTGATCGACTCCCCTTGCTTCAAATACTCCGGCACCTGCACGAACACTCCGGTCGAAAGCTTCGCCGGCTTGTTACGCGACGTCGCCGAGTTCCCCTTGATCCCCGGATCGCACTCCACGATCTCCAGCGTCACCGACGCCGGCAGTTGCAGCCCCACGCACTGGTCGTTGTAAATCAGCGCCAGCATCCCTTCGAGCGATTCGGTGACGTACTGCATCTCGTCGGCGATGTCGGCGAGCGGCAGGGCGTACTGCTCGTAGTTCTCCGCATCGAGCAGGTGGACCTGCTCGACGTCGCTGTACATCAGCGTGACGGCCCGCTTCTCGAAGTCGGCTTCGGGGAGGTTGTCGGTTCCCTTGCAGACCAGGTCGACCTTTTGCTTGGTCACTAAGTTGCGGGCGCGGAACTTGTAGAGCGTCGTCCCGCCGCGGGCCGACGGCGATTGAACCATGATGGTTTCGACGATGATCGGTGCGTCGTCATGTTTGACGATGCCGCCAGGCTTGAGATCTTTTGCGAGCATAATAAAAGCCACCCGGCTTGGCCGATGGACGAAGTGAGTTGGAGTGAACTGTTTAATTTCCGCCCTGGCTTCGAATCTATTTTAAAAGCCATGGTCGAACGCATTTACCACAGAGAACACAGAGGTCACAGAGAAGAAGGTGAGGGGAGAATTCTTCAAGTCTTCCTCTGTGCTCTCTGTGTACTCTGTGGTTAAGCGTGAGTTGCGAAGCATTTCAGAAATGCTGGCAGTTAAGCGGGCAACGAAGCCGGGACAGGGGAGGGACGCTTTAGTTTATGGCGGCCGTTCACCGCCGCAAGTCGGGTTGAAAGCCCAACCTACACGGCTACACGATCTCCCCGGAGGCGGGGTCGAAGGTGATCCCTTTCGTGAGGCCCTGCAGGGCGTCGACCACCGTCAGCAGGCAAGTGGGATCGAACACCTCCATCGCCGCTTCCATGTCGACCTCGTCGTCGCCGAACTCGGCGTCATCCCACGATAACTCCGACGCAAACTCGTCGACTTCGACTTCGCGGGTCACCGGTTTGGGCTGCGATCCCGGGCCCCCTTTCGGCACGCGCTCAAAGTGGGCGACGTCGAGCCGCGCATCGGCCGAGACGATCGTCTGTAACTGCTTCGGCGACAGCTTCGACTGCAATTCCTTCGCCCACTGCATGTTCTGCTCGGCGATCGCGTCCCCCATCTCGTAGCTCACTTCGACCGCCGCGTTGTCTTCGGGCGATTCGATCAGCACCGAAGCGAACAGGCCGTCGTCGTCGGCCGCCAGATTCTTCAGGCGGAGACGCGGGTTCGCGTCGGTGAGGGCCCGCTCAACTTGGGTGAGCGTGGGACGTCGCTTGCCGGGAAAGAGGATGAAGTAGGTTTCGAGCCACAGGAGCTCGTCCCCTTCGCGTTTCGGGTTGCCTTTGCCTTCGCCGGTCGGTGCTTTTGCCATGATAATCCTCCGCTGCCTGGCGCGATCACCAAGGCTCCTCGTCCCCTTCTTCTTCCACGCCCGGATCGCCTTGCCACGACTCGATCTGGGCCAGCATCTTGTCTCGCTCTTCCGACTTCGCCCACACCGACTCGTCCTGCTCGAGGCGAATTTCGTAGAAGCCTTCGCGCTGGCATTCCTCGTCGCCGCAGAAATGGGGCGTCGCCGCGATCCACATCACGCGGTAGAGCGGCACGAACTTATCGTCGATCTGACAAAAGATGGACATGGACAACCCTTACGATTTTCCTAACTCAATAGAACGATTGGTGGCCGCTTCGACGGCGGCTTGAATGGCGGCGGCGCCGTGGCGCTCCGCGAGCGCATTCAGCCCCGCGAGCGTCGTGCCGTTGGGGCTCGTGACGTGGCTCCGCAGTTCCGCCGGCGACAGCCCCGTTTGAGCCACCATCGCGG
>JBGSMO010000336.1:0-6382 GCA_041740115.1 Pirellulales bacterium | reverse complement strand
TCGCGGCGTGCGGCGACGCACGGCTGGCTCAAGCTCGTCGGCGCCCGCGGCAACAACCTGCAAAACGTCTCGGTGGAGTTTCCTTTGGGGCTCCTCTGCGTCGTCACCGGGGTCAGCGGCGCCGGCAAGAGTACGCTGGTGCAGCAAACCCTCTTCCCTGCAGTCGCGCAGAAGCTGCGGATCGAGACCGACAAGCCGGCGGAATTCGACGATCTCATCGGCGCCGGGCAAGTGGAAGACGCGTTGCGAGTCGACCAAAGTCCGATTGGCCGGACGCCCCGCTCGAATCCGGTTACTTACGTGAAGGCGTTCGATCCGATTCGTCTGCTATTCGCTGAGACGACCGAAGCGAAGGCGCGCTCGTTCAAGGCGGGCCACTTCAGCTTCAACGCCGAAGAGGGACGCTGCGAGGCCTGTCAGGGGGACGGCTACAAGAAAATCGACATGCGGTTCATGGCCGACGTCTACATGAAGTGCCCGGAGTGTCATGGCGCCCGCTATCGTCGCGAAGTACTGGAAGTAAAATACCGCGGGCTGAGCATCGCCGACGTGCTGAATCTTTCGGTGCGCGAAGCGTTCAACTTCTTCCGCGGCCACAAAAAGGTGCTGGCGCGGCTGAAGTGCCTGATCGACGTGGGGCTCGACTATCTGCGGCTCGGGCAACCGGCCAACACCCTCAGCGGCGGCGAGTCGCAGCGGCTGAAACTTGCCAATTACGTTTCGGCGGCCAGGCGCGGTCGGACGCTCTTCGTCCTCGACGAGCCGACGACGGGGCTCCACTTTTCTGACGTGATGCAGCTGATCGAGTGCTTCGATTCACTCGTCTCGATGGGGCACTCGCTGATCGTCGTCGAACACAACCTGCAGATGATGCGAGCGGCCGATTACATCATCGACGTCGGCCCCGGCCCGGCTGAGATGGGAGGCCGCGTCGTCGCCGTCGGCACGCCGGAAGAGGTGGCGCGGAACGAGGCCTCGATCACGGGGCCGTACCTCGCGGAGGAGTTGGCGCGCGTCGCGACTGAGTCGGATGATTGACGGCGTTTGCGTGCAGTTAAGCGAGACGACCGAATCAAGCGTCCGGGTGACGCTTGCGGCGAGCGGCAACGTCGATCTCACCGGCAAGTGGGAATTGTACGGCCCGCGCTGCGAGTATGGACGAACATTGGCGTCGACGTTTCACGGGCGATTGTCCAAGGAGGGCAACGTCGAGTTCCTAGTGACAGAGCCCTGTTACTGGTCGTCTGAGTTGCCATTTTTATACGACTTATTCTTCGATCCCGGCAAGAAACCGTCTGTGCGCATGACGCTCGGTTTGCGTCGTCTGTCGATCCATCGACAAAGCCTGTATCGCGCCTCACGCCGCATCGTTCTTCGCGGCATGGCTGCCGAATCGCCGATGGCTTCAAAGCTGGAGGAAGCGAGAAGAGCGGAAGCTGCGTTGCTCTTGCGTAACCCCAGCGAAGATGAATGTGCGCTTGCCGACCGTTTGGGCATCGATATTCTTGCTGACCTGCGATACGGCAATGCCGACATTGAGTACGTCTCGATGCTGACGAATCATCCAGCGGTCGCGATGATCATCGTTGACGGCAACCAACTCCTGCCATGTGAAATCGAGCGACTCGCGCCCGAGGCATTGTTGGGGTTGGCAGTTTATTCCGATGGCGGAACTGCTTCCGATGGTCAGGGAATACCGAAATGGTGTCGCATCATTGTGGCGGATTTAAATTCGCAGGCGCGACCGCCGGCGTGGATGGCGGCATGCGGCCGACCGGTCATTGCGATTCGCCGCGGGGCGACTTACGCTGACTTTCAGCGAGCCCGCGCGGGATGCGATCGCCTACAGGCGGAGTTGGCGCCAGAGTTTGATTTGGCGGGGTACTTTGTCGGCGCGAGTGCAGAGTAGCGAGAGCCAGCAACTGCCGATCAGGGCAGCGATTCCTTTTTTTGGTCCCGGAGGGATCGTGCGATAATAGCCCGGCGTTTCAACGCTGGGTTGAACGCCCAACAATTTACCAAGAGTCCCGTAGGGACGAATCGCCGAGCAGCTATGAGCGACGCCGACCCGCCACTCGAACGCTACCGCCGCCAGATGCGATTCGCTTCGCTCGGCGAGGAGGGGCAACGTCGACTGATGGCGTCCCGAGCGCTAGTTTGCGGCTGCGGCGCTCTTGGCAGCGTGATCGCCGACCAACTCGTGCGAGCCGGCGTCGGATTTGTGCGCATCGTTGATCGCGATTTTCTCGAACGCGACAACCTTCATCGCCAGGTTCTCTTTGACGAACGCGACGTCGCCGAGGAATTGCCCAAAGCAGTCGCCGCGGCGCGACGGCTTCGACAGATCAATTCCGAGATCGAGATCGAAGCTGAAGTCGCCGACGTGACGGCAGCGAACATCGCCCGCTTGGCCGACGGCGTCGACGTCATCGTCGACGGAACCGACAACTTCGAGACGCGGTACCTGCTCAACGACTACGCCGTGGCGAACAACGTCCCCTGGGTCTTCGGCGGCTGCGTCGGCGCCGAGGGGCAAATGCTTGCCATCCTGCCGGGCGAGACGGCCTGCCTCAGTTGCCTCCTACCGGAGCCGCCGCCGGCTGAACTGCAGCCGACCTGCGAAACCGCCGGGGTGATCGGGCCGATCGTGGCGACGATCGCCGCGCTGCAATCGGCCGAGACGCTAAAAATCTTGTGCGGCCATCGCGAGGCGGTCAGCCGACGTTTGGCGGTGGTCGACCTCTGGAACAATCAACTCCGCACGATCGGCATTGCGCGGAACGTCCACGAACCGCGCTGCCGCACCTGCGTCGAGCGCGACTTTCCGTGGCTCGAAGGCCGCCGCGGCGCTGCGGCGATTTCACTCTGCGGCCGCAACGCCGTGCAACTCGCCTCGGCAGGCGGCGAGCCGACCTCTCTCGCCCAACTCGCGGCGAAACTTCAGGCGGTCGGGAAAGTTTCTGTGAATCCGTACTTGCTGCGGCTTGAAGTCGCCCAGTATCGGATCACCGTTTTCGCCGACGGCCGCGCAATCGTCGGCGGGACCAACGACATTGCGGAAGCGCGCGTCGTGCATGCACGGTATGTGGGCGGCTAAGGTTGCCCTTCAGCCCCCGGCTCCGCCGGGGGGTCGGCCTGAAGCGCGAACGACGTCGATCAGCAGGCGACGCGACCCCCGGGCGGAGCCCGGGGCTGCAATTTCTTCTCGCGTCGCGTTAAACAGTGCGCCGGTTTCCCAGCTTCACGCTCGCCGACCGCAGTCGGCAAAATCAGCCCGTTCGGACTGAGCGCCGCGGCCCGTTCGGCCGATTTGCTGTCTTGGGGTCGGCATTCCCGCCGCCGATCCCGCGCCGGCGCCAGCGACAGTTCGCGCTGCTGGTCCGCGCACGTGACCCAGATTGTCCGGAGCGAAGTACACCACGAATGGCTACTGTCGAGAGATCGTTCGCCACCAAACATCCCGCAGCTCACACTCCCGTCAATCTCGAACGCAAGCTGGTCGGCCGCATCGGCCCCTGGCAATTGGTTCGGATGATCAGCGAGAGCGAATTGGCGCGTGTCTACGTCGCCCGGCCTGCCGAAGGCGCGGCCGACGGGCCCGCGTCGTACGTCGTGAAGGTGCTGCGCAAGGAGTGGTGGCGCGACGCCCATGCGATCGAGATGCAACGCCGCGCCGCGTGGGTGGGACGTAAAGTCTCGCATCCGCATCTGCTGCCGGTACTTTCGGCAGGCGTCGACCAGCCGCCTTTTTACACGGTGAGCCCGAAGCTCGAAGGGCGTTCGCTGGCGAAGATTCTGGAGCAACAGCGCCGCCTGCCGATGGCGGTGACGCTGTGGATTGCCCGCCAAGTGGCTGAGGCGCTCGATGCGCTCCACACCACGGCGCGAATGATCCATTCTGACGTGAAGCCGGCGAACATCGTCGTCGCCCCCGACGGGCACGCGACGCTGGTCGACCTGGGGTTCGTCCACACGCCAGGCGAGAGCCGGCATTGGTCGTCGCGTCCAGTGTACGGAACGCTCAACTACCTGGCGCCCGAGGCGCTCACGTCGTCGCTGTCGGCCTCGCCGCAGAGCGACGTCTACAGCCTGGGCGTCACGCTGTACGAAGTGATTACCGGTACGGTGCCGTTCGTGGGCCGCGATGCGGAGTCGCTGATTCGGCAGCATCGCGAGACAAAGCCTGACTGCGTGACGGTACGCCGGCCCGAAACGCCGGCCGAAGTGGCGTTGTTGATCGCGCGGATGCTCGCGAAAGAACCGATGCGCCGGCCGGAAAGTGCGGCCGAGGTGGTCGATGAGCTCGTGCGGCTGGAGATCGACTCGTTCGCGGCGCGTTCGGCTTGAGCTCAGATTGTCTCGCTCAGCCGTCGCTAGTTCAGGTCATGTAACGCGCGAAGTCGTTGACGTGCTCGTCTTCGACTGCTGCGGCCGGAACTGTTTCGGCCGCGCCGAGTCGACGCAGGACCGGCAGATCGGGCTTGGTCATCGACGAAAGCTTCGCCACCGGCGAATCGCCGTCGACGATGATGATTTCCTCGCCGGGGGCAAGCTTGCGAATAAGTTCCGCCAGTTGCGCGGCGACTTCATCGATGGGCAAGGTGGTCATCTGCAGTTCCTGGACATGGGCGCGGCAGGCACGCCCTGATTGCTCTTCAACGGACCACCATGCCCGACGACGGCTTCGCGACAAGCTCGAAAGCCTGACGTACCTTACGGCACGTCCAGCGGCATCGGCTCGACGCCGTCGAGGAACCCGGTGAGGGCCCGCGAGCGATAGGGGCTCTGCAGCTTGCGAACCGCCTTCGATTCGATCTGCCGCACCCGTTCGCGAGTCACTGAGAAAATTTTGCCGACTTCTTCGAGCGTGTACGTGTAGCCGTCGGCCAGACCGTAACGGAGACGCAAGATCTCGCGTTCGCGGTAGGTCAGCTCGGTCATTACTTCTTCGAGCCGTGCCTTCAGCGCTTCCATGTGCGTGTCGTAGAGCGGATCTTCGTCGCGGTGTTCTTCGAGGAACTCGCCGAAGTAGTTGTCTTCGTGATCGCCGACCGGCTGATCGAGCGACAGCGGCTGGCGGGTCATCTTGTGGACGCAGCGGGCGTCATCGACCGACAGGCCGGCTAGTTCCGCAATTTCTTCCGGATTCGGTTCGCGGCCGTGCAGCTGGACGAAGTCGGTGGTGACCGCTCGAATCTTGCTCATCGTGTCGATCATGTGAACCGGCAGGCGGATGGTGCGGCTCTGGTCGGCGATGGCCCGGGTGATCGCCTGACGAATCCACCAGGTGGCGTAGGTGCTAAACTTGAATCCGCGGGCATGTTCGAACTTGTCGACGGCCCGCATCAGGCCGGTGTTGCCTTCTTGGATGAGGTCGAGGAAGCTCATGCCGCGATTGCGGTACCGTTTGGCGATTGAGACGACGAGCCGCAGGTTGGCGGCTGAAAGGTCGCGCTTGGCGGCGTCGTAGGCTTCCTTGCGGCGGAGGGTTCGCGAGGTGAGCCGGCGAAGCGTCGCCGGAGTTTCTTGCGTGATCCGCATCAGGTAGCGAAGTTCGTGGCGGAGTTCATGCTCGTTGGCGTGATGGAACGATTGCTCGGCGTGGGCGAGTTGCGACTTGAGCGACCACATCCGCTCGCTAATTTCATGGAGCTGCGACATCAGCGGCGTGAGACGCTGAATGCGGAGGTTCAGCTCCTCGACGAGGCGAATCACCTTGTTGCGGCGAGCGATCATCCGCCGCCAGTAGCGGTGCTTTTCGGCGACGGTCGTGCGACGGCTGACGGCGCGGCGATAGTCCTTCTTGTTCAGACCCAGCAGTTCGCGAGCGGTGGCGAGATTCGGGGCGATCCGCTTCAGGATCCGCTTCTTCTCCGTCGTATTGGTGACCGAGATCTCAATCGTGCGGTCGAGCCGCAGCGTACCGTCGGCGACTTTCTGCAGCAAGTCGACAGCGGCGTGGAGCATGAAGTCGCTGCAGAGCATCGTGCGACGGAAGCGGCGGCGGGTCGATTCGATCTGGACGGCGGCGGCAACCTCGTTGTCGCGGTTGAGCATCGGAATCTCGCCCATCTGCATCAGGTACATGCGGACGGGGTCGTCGATCGCGGCGTCGCCTTCGATCTCGGCCGATTCGAATTCGTCTTCGTGGGCGTCGACTTCGGCCGCCTCTTCGTCATCGAGATGCGGAACGTCGTCGGCCTGCGGCTTCGGCCGAGTATTGCGACCGGCGGCGGGGCTTCCCCCTTTGTTCCCCAGCGGCGAGACAGATCCATTGACTTGGGTGCGTGAGCGTGGCTTCGTCGACACTGGGGGCTTCCTCATGAAGTGGCTCGGCGGTGGCGTTGGAAGAGAGTGGAGCGGACGAGATGCAGAGGTCGTG
>JBGSMO010000306.1:0-10953 GCA_041740115.1 Pirellulales bacterium | reverse complement strand
CTTCATCTCCTACTGGAAGAAGCAGAAATCGCCGGTGAAGGCGCCCGAGCAGCCGCTCGTGGTCCTCGTCTTCGCCGACCAGGCGTCGTACGCCGACTACTCGAAGAAGGACCTCGGCGCCTCGGTCAGCAACATCATCGGTTACTACAATCTCGAAACGAACCGCATCATGATGTACGACCTCACCGGCATGCAGGCGTTCCGCCAGAACGCCGGCGCCCGCGGGTCGCGTCACGACATCAGCGCGCTCCTCTCGCAGCCGCAGGCCGAGCCGCTGGTGGCGACCATCGTCCACGAAGCGACCCATCAAATCGCCTTCAACTGCGGCCTGCAAACCCGCATGGTCGCGAACCCCTTCTGGCTCACCGAGGGGATGGCGACGTTCTTCGAAACGCCCGACCTCGCCAGCAGCCGCAGTTGGAGCGGCATCGGCAACGTCAACTACAGCCGCTTCGACCTGTTCCACGACAACTACGACGCGGGCAAGATCATCCCGCTCGAGCGGATGCTGACGGACGACAAGCTGTTCCAAACCCCCGAGACGGCGGTCGACTCGTACGCCCAGGCGTGGGCCTGGAACTACTTCCTCATCCGGTCGCGGCCGAAGGAGTACGCCGCGTACATGAAGACGATCGCCGCGAAGCCGGTGCTGGTCGAGGACAAAAAGGGGCAACGCGTGAAGGAATTCCGCGCCGCCTTCGGCGACGACCTCAAGTCGCTCGAAGACGATTTCTACCGGATGATGAACCGAGTGAAGTGACCCGCGAGCCGGGGCGACCAAGTAGCGGGCGGACCGCCAAGTTGTTTCGTTTGAACCGCCAAGAGCGCCAAGGAAAGAGAAGCGGTTTAACCGCGAATCACGCGAATCTGCGCGAATGAAATTCAATCAATGGCTTCATTCGCGCAAATTCGCGTGATTCGCGGTCATTTCCCCCTGCATTCCTTGGCGCTCTTGGCGTCCTTGGCGGTTGTTTTTGCCTTTGCAGCCCCTGGCGGTGCGGCGTCGAAACGCTAAAATCCTGAGTCTGCCCGCGACTTGCGCGCCGACGCTCCCTTAGCTCAATTGGCAGAGCAACTGACTCTTAATCAGTAGGTTCATGGTTCGAGTCCATGAGGGAGCACTTTCGCAAGCTGCCGCATCGGCTTGCCCTTCATCGCCTAAGGTGACCGCTGCCATCGCCTTAGGTTTCTTCATTGCATCGCGTGCTTGCTCCCCTTCGTTGCACGCAGCATCCTCCCGTGGCGTCGAATCGCGCCCTGACTGCTGCGCCTGGCGCTGCGCGCTTCCGGCGTCGGTTCCGGTCATCCGCAGAATATTTTCTTCAATGCCCTCCGGTTCCTGGCGGAGACTAACCATCTCCCCTAGCTGCGTTGCCGCATCCGTCTCGGCTCCCGGAAGCAGGTGGCCGTATCTGTCCATCGTCAGCGTGATGGTCGAATGCCTCATCACGGCTTGAACGGTCTTCGGGTGCGCTCCGCTGTTCGCCAACCAGCCGCCGCAAGTGTGGCGCAGCGAGTGAAAGTCGAGCAAGTGGCCACTATGGTTCTCCGTGGCCAGGAAATCGCTCTGTTGGCGGCGCGTTATCTCTTGCGGGTCTTTCTTGGCCTCTGCGATCCAACGCTTTCGAGCGTCAGTTAGGTCCCTACGCAGCATTCGGGCAAGATTCGAGACATGTGGCAGTTGGAATACCTCACAATTGGGAAGCTTCGACGCGAGGAAATCCCGAAGCAAGTCGGCGAGCGACCTGTCAATTTGAACTCGTGCCGCTCGGCGGTTCTTTGCGCTAGCCGCTTCCAATGCGATGTAGGGTTGCGTGGCGCCTAAAACAATGCTCTCGCGTCTCAGGCTGCGGAGTTCGTTCGCCCGCAACCCCGTTTGAATGGCGGTGCGATATAGCAATGCACGCTCAATGCCCGCCATTCCGAACCGCTCAGGTCCGTTAATCGTTGCCGATTCCAGAAGTGGCCATTCCTCCGGAAGCAGCATGCGGCGTCGCCGCATGCGATTAGCGTCGGGGTTGGGCTTTCGGGTGCCGGCCAACGGATCTCGCGGCAACTTCTCACAGGTGACCAGCCAGCGGGTGAAACTCTTAACGGCTCCAATAGTCGCTTGCACCGTGCGAGCGCTCTTGCCGGCATCCGACAGCCCGGCCGCATAGTGGGCCATCCGCTCGGCCGTGAATGTCGCCGCTGTCTCAATCCCCTCCGCCTCGGCGAATCTTTCAACGTAGCCGACGGCCTCAGCGATATAGCGCTCCGTCCGACCGTTGGCGACCAGCTTCGCCTTGTATTCGGTCACTAGCTCGGCCAGGGGACGCTTCGCCTCCCGGACGTAGCCTTCCAACTGCGGATCGATCAGCCCCTCGCGGCGCTTCGCCGCTTCGGTTTCGAGCTTCGCCCCAATCCGCTCAGCGGTCGCCTTGTCGGTGGTGCGAGCGCACTTGCTGCGCCGCTTGCCCGTGTGATCGAACCAGCTCACGTACCAAGACCCGCCCCGGTTTCCCTTGCCTCCGCGCTTAAACACTGAAGCCATTTTTGAATGCCTTTATGTTGTCGGCTGCGACTAAGAGCGCAACCGGACTGTTGCCCATTGTCTCACGTCGCAACGTAGCGCGCAAGATCGCATTTGAATGCAATGCGTCGTTAGAACGAATCGGCGAGCCACGCCGACTCACCGGCGAACGGATCATCGTCGGGCGGTAGCAGCCCCGCAGAGTCCGCCACAGTCTCGCCAGAGTCCGCCAAGGTTTGATTATTGGCGGACTCTGTTGACTCTTGGCGGAGACTGGCGGAGTCTGGCAGTTTCCAGACCCAGGGGCCGCCGAAGCCCTCGGGGCCGTTGACGATCCCCAGTTTTCCCTTGGCCCGCTCAACGGTTCGCCACGCAATTCCGTAGCGCTGCGCTTCGTCGCGCAGATCCTTCGCCGAACGCGCGCCAGCCGTCAGCGCATCGCGCAACCAGCCTGTCGCTTCGTCAATTGCTGAACCTTCGCCCCGGGCGCCTTGCTCTTGGGCCATCGCGTCGTCGGCTGTCATCTTCACCGGGTCGCTTTCCCATTGAACCGCGCCAGGGTCGCCGGCAATGGTAAACGCGAGTCCCGACTGCTCTTTGGTCAGATTCGATTTTCCAGGGAGCAATAGCCGCCGGTCGCGGTTCTCGGAGTCGCGGCTCAGGTGCCAGACGCTACGAGCGATCCCGGTAAACGCCCGGCTGCCCATCGCGGTGTCGTCCGCCAGGGCGCTGCCCCCCTTGCGGCGATGCATGACCACCAGCAAAGCTGGCCCGTACTGCTCGGCGAGCTTCGCCACCGGAGCGAGCACAGCCCGCACTTCGTTGTCACGATGGGCGTCGGTACGAGCTCCAAGAAACGATCCGATCGGGTCGACGACGATCAACCGGCAGTCCTTCAGCTCGCGCAACGCAGCTTCCAGCGCTCCGGCATCGCCCAGCGAGAAGATCGCTTCGGCGTTGCTGCCGTCGATTTCCTGCCGCTGCAATCCCGCCAGCTGATGAACGCGCGATACGTCGGCCCCTTGGGCGTCGAGCCGCGGTCGGATTGTGTCGCCCGGATCATCTTCGGCCGTCACTAATAGCACCGAACCACGCTCGCAGGGCGAGCCATCGGGCCAACGCTGGCCGGTCGAGACTCGGGCCGCCATGTCGCAGGTCAAGAAACTCTTGCCGGCGCCAGGCATGCCGACCAATAACGAGATTCGCCCCAGGGCGATCCGTTCGGGCCAGAGCCATCGAATGGGCCGTGATTCGACATCGGCCATCGTTACTAGCTTAGGCCGCCACAGTCCGGCGTTACTCCCTGCCGCACGATCATCCTCGGCGTCCGCCGCGGCGATCACTTGCCGTTCGATCACGTCGTGGGCGTCGTCCGGCAGACCAAATTTCTCGACGACGCTTTCGCGAAACTTGCGCCGGTGATATTCGCTGTCTGTGTCGAACCGGTCGCGGTGCGATCGGCCGTTCAACGTTGCCACCGCTAGTCGCCGGCGCTGACCATCTGCGGGACCGCATTCAATTCTCAGTTGATCGCTCATCAGTTCCGCCCTCCTGCCACGCGGCGCCGCTCAGCTGCGAGGATAGTCGCAGTTCGCGATTGCTCCTCATCAGCCCGTAGCTTCTCAGCGAGGCGATGCAGAATGTCCAAGGCGTTGCGGCTGCGGCACTCGGGGATCAGGTGGCGGATTGCAGCGAGTTCGCACAGCTGGATTGGCAGTCCGGTAAAGTCTGCGAGTATGCCGGCAAACGAATCCACGCTGCTTCGCAGCCATGGGAACGCCTCAAAGTCGTCCCGCGGCCGGCCTCGCATGCCGTAGGCGATATCGCGTCTGAGTTCGTCCAGCAGGCCGTAATCAAAGACCTTTTGCAGATCCGCTACGGCAACGTCTAAGTCTGGTATGCTATCCATTGTGATTCCCTATAGAGCCCGGCCGCGATGGGCGTCGCGCGCCGGGCATTTTGGTGCGCAGCGCTTGCCGGGCGGATGATCGAAGAAAGGCGACCCGGAATGTCCGGGCCGCCGGGGTATGCTGACCGTTACTTCGCGGCCTTCAGCGTCTCGACGAAGTCGGCGAGGTCTGCGGCGTCGTAGCGCACCGATCGGCCGATGCGGACGCATGGCACGTCGCCGCTGGCGGTCAGCGACCACAGCTTGCGAGGGGAGATGGCCAGCCGCTCAGCGGCGTGCTTGGGGGTCAGCAATTGCGACCCAGTTTGAACTTTTGGCACCATGATGGGCCTCCTACGTGGTGTTAATTTGGGCCAAGTGGCCCGCACGTAAGTAGGCGAAATGTTCCACTCATCGATTGGTGGAACAATGATAAAGCTTCACAACTCGGATTGTTTTCGCGTGATTGCGTAGCTTATTGAATCAGAGAGTTTTTCACGGGCGTTCCACTAAGACGGTGGAATGGTGGAACGGTCTTCTAATCCGAAGACAGTTCATTTGAACGGTCACCAAGATTATTCCGCAGGTCCTTTGGCGTTATGTCTCCGCTAAGCCCCTTGAGCCACGTGCTGATTTCGCCGGAACGGCACATGTGGCAATATTTCTTGTAGCCGCCAAATTTTTTGTCCAGGTATCGAGACACAGAGCCAGACCCGACTCCCAGTTCCTTGGCGAACTTGTTGACTGCAACTGGTTCTCGGTTAAGACAGCCACCATCGCGATACTTGTGATGCTCGATGAGGCCGGCAAGAATAAGGGGGGCTTTACTACGGTTGTCACCGCCTGGCGTGCCTTTACCAGTGGAGTTCTTACTTTTCCGCCCATTGAAGGCAGTTTCGCTTTCGATTTGCCCTGCCCACGCACGCAGCGATTGCCCTACGAGCATTGTGGTCGCCCTAAGCACACCAAACCGCATCATTGCCGGAGTCGTTGGGTGATCAGGCGGTAACATTCTTAGCTGCCCTCCGTCGCATTGCGGCAGCTCGCTCGCGGCGCATGCAATTGCTTCCTGCTCGATTAGCTTCAGTCTGCGCTTCTCTAGGTCGACAGTCCCGGGATGCCGAGTTCGTTCTAGCCAGGTGAAAAAGGGGAAAGCTTCAAAAAGCAGTTTGTTGCCGAACTCAATCAAGTGATTGCGTCGCTCCTGGGGATCAGGGTAGACAAACGAGGCGCACACGATCTCACACGTATCCTCAACTCTGGTTGCCAGGCGAAGGCAGGCATCGGAAAGATTAGATGAATCCCCCTGCGCCTTCTTGGGCTTTACGGACATCGAAAGTCTTCCTTTTCTTGGCCGGGCCGACAGGCGGCGCGATCGGCCGAAAGGAAAAGCCAATCAACGCCGCCGATCGCTTGCCGCCCCGGTTTGCAACCCGCGGCGGACGCCCGGCGATACCCCGATTCTAGACAATTGCATCGCTTTACGGGAGCGGTCGAGAAAGTGCTTGACCCTGCAAGCGGCGGCAGGCATCTTGAGCCTCTGGAGTTGCCTGCCCAAGACCTCTCCTCATTCCTGAAGGGGCGTGTTTCGTGAAGCTACCGGCCATTGTGCGGCGCTACGGCAAAGAAGCGGCTTGCGTTGCGGGCGGATGCTTGCTTGGCTACCTGCTCTCATCAGTGAGCGGTGGCAGATGGGTTTCGACTGGAAACGGCCGGACCGTTCTCAATACGCGGACCGGGGAGATACGAGATTCCTTCACCGGCGAACCCATACTCAAAGTCACAACAAGCCAGTTGGAAGTCGAAGAACGCGACCGTCTCAGAAGAGCTGCAGAGAAGGGTGAAGCGAGGCTCGCCAGCGCGCTTGCGCAGTTTCAGGAACGGCGGCGGTCCTTGGGATTGCCTCCGCTTGAGATTTCCAATGAGGATCGGGCACTCTGGCTATTGGATGCGCCCGCTTCCTTAGCACGCCAGGGAGACCATAACGGTGGCTCTATTGTCGAGTCGCCAAGCGGCGATCCTAGCGGACCTATCCACGCCAAAGCTGCGATTGAAGCGGAAGGTGTTGCCCGCCGAAACGCTTTACGCGCGCGGCTGCGTGCCTGTGACGATGCCGCCTTAGCGCAGGAGATTGCCAAACTTAAGAGCGATGGGGACGTTCGAGGAACCAAGATTGCCGAAGCGTTCACTGCATCGCGAGCACACGATGCGCGAAAGGCTAAGGTTTTCAAAGAGTTGCAGGAATTCGCCGACGAGTACGCCGACGTGAGAGACGCGAGCAGCTATACGAACACAGCATGGCAATCCGCCACTCAACCACTCCGCATCAGCGACGAGTTGTCCTCTAGAGAAGCAAATCGCTTGCTGGATGTTCTCGGCCAGATCACCGGCTTCAGCAAGTATAGAACTAACGAAGCCTTTAGGCGGGCGATTCAGTTAGTCAGGGAGTACGAATCACTTATGGAAACCGACACCGCCGACGGGTGGCAATTATTTGACGAGGCCTCTGGAATATTTCCCGCCGCCGAACCGATGCAAGGGCGAATGTCGGTGGAAGAATTTATGGCTTCAGGTCGAGATCAAGATGGGGACGACGAAGAACCGGCAGGGGACGAATAGAAGCGAAACGGCGAATTTCCCCAGACCGTTCTGCCAGTGTTTGATTTAAGTCGCCGGAGAGAAACTGACTAGTCACGGGTCCCCGAAACGTGAAGGGGCGGGGGCGATTCCAAAATTCTCCGACGAGGCGAAAAGGGTCCCCATGCTCACCTACCTCCGCTACGCCCTGGCGACGTTCTGCTTCGCGGCGAGCGTCGCGTGTTTGGCGTTGTGGTGGCGGAGCTTCAGTTACAGTGAGTCGGTCAGCGGGCCGAGCGTATTCCAAGGCGAAATGCTGTATCTTCACGCTCTACGGGGAAACGGCACACTCGGCACTCAAGTAGCTGCACGAACGCCAGTATGGAAATACGGATCTCGCCCTCGCGCTGAAGTCGAGTCGGCGGACAGTGCGGATGGGGATGAAAATGGACGCAGGTTCGGTGCGGTTTGGAACGACACCGCTTGGTTTGTCAATTTTCCGGTTTTGTATCCTGCTCTCGTTTTCGCCTTGGCGGGGCTGGGCGTTCTTCGCTTCCGACGACAGTTCTCAATCCGCTCGGCGATGATAACGACTACAGTTGTCGCTACGCTGGTCGGAATGACGGTGATATTGTAATCCCGCCTTATGACTAAGTACCTCCGCTACGGAGCGAACGTCATCCTCGGGGGCTCAAAGTCGTCAACATACATCGTGACAGTGAAGTCCTTACCAGTCTTTTCGTCAGAGGTCTCCAGCAAAATCGTTTTGTCATCCACATCTAGCTTGCGAAACTGATCCTGCATTTCGTAGATGCGATCACTCGCCTCGTCCGGCGATACATCGCCATCACCAATCGACAACTGGCCTTCGCTACTTTTACGCATCTTGACTCTCACCTGCGGGGCAGTCAGCCAAAGTCCGTTGTCCTGAAACGAAACTGTGCAACCGTCACTCTTTAGTTTCGACAGTTCGTGTTTGAGATCGAGGCGACGATACTGTAGCCATCCAAGCGGCAGAGCTAATGCGGTAACAACGATAAAGATGACGATTAGTTTGAAGCGAGGTCGTCTCATTGCGTCAGCTTAATAATTGGCAATGTAAATAGTCAACGTTGCACGTCCAATTCCTTGTCGTCTCGACCGCAAGTGATTGGAGTTGTCGACTGTCGTTGACGCACTCCTGGGCATTGCGGTTATCCTATGGCCATGGTTAAATTCTTCCGCTACTCGTTGGCTGCTTTGTGCCTGACAGCGAGCGTCGGTTGTTTGGCGCTGTGGGGATGGAGCCATTACTACCAGTTCTTTGTAGCGCGTCCGATAGCTGGAAGCGGCAGGGTGTTTCAGGCAGCGATCTATTCGGGAACAGCGGCTGTTGGGTTCTATCCCCGGCAAATTTCGGGATTTCCTCTCACGGCCCCGCCAAACTGGGAGTTTGCTGCCGTTCCTATGAATGACGGCAATTTAGCAGGAGACCTTGATGTAGGCAGAATGCCACGCTTCCAATTCATCGAAGCTGGTGGCATCTACTTCCCACTCTGGTATCCCGCCCTCATCTTCGCCCTAGCCGGCGTCGGCGTTCTCCGGTTTCGCCGCCAGTTCTCGATTCGCTCGGCGTTGATCTGCATGAGCGTCGTCGCTTCTTTATTCGGAATGGCGGTTATCCTGTGATGAAGAGAATAAGGTGTATGCTCGCGAAGCTGGAAACCACAGGCAACCTCCCCGTTGCCCCACATAGTAAACGCGCTTGGCTTAGATTTTCGTTGCGAGCGTTCCTCGTGCTCGTAGCGTTCGTGTCAATACTGCTTGGGTGGTGCACGAACAATGCTCGCCTTCAGAAGGCAGCGATTGCGGCCATCGAAGGAATTGATGGCTATTGGTACTACGACTTTCAGTTCGAAGCACCGGATACGTACTATCCTGAGGGCGAACCGCCCGGCCCACCATGGTTCTGGAAACTCGTCGACATCAATCTATTTTGCGATGTTGTCGCGGTCGGACTGGATTCGAAACCGGCCACGGACGATACGATCGCCGCCATCAGCTGCCTCAAGGACCTTCAGCAACTGGATCTGGCGATGGCACAAGGAGTAACTAACGATGGGCTCGCGAACTTAGAGCACCTTGACCAGTTGACCTATTTGCGGCTGCTCGGCACATCAATCGATCCGGATAAAATCGACGATTACGAACGCCGACATCCGCGAGTTGAAGTGGTGCGGTGATCCGGTTGCCACCTTAGCGGCGATCTGTTTTTGATAACAGCGAAAGGCCGACGCAAAGCAAGATCGTTGCAGGTCCGAAGTATGCGGCGAATCTTACAGCCACGTCCGTCCAAATGGCCAATTCAACCATGAACGCGGTAACAAGCCCAATGGCCGCACAGCAATAAAGCAGAAATGCGAGGATGATCGCAAACACCCCTAAAGCGACATTCATGTGCCACATTCTAGCCGCCGGGCAGTGGCATTACTACAGAATCACCGCTACCCTCATCATTTCGGTGGTTGCTCCCGACTCTTAAGTAGCCAGCGGATTGAGAATCGGAATCTCACGCTAAGCATTCTGTGGAGCGAGTAAGGCGTTGGCACGGAACTTTAGAGCATACGTTTGGCCAAAGACATCCGCTGCTGTCTGGCGTCGCAGTGCTTCGCTTTTGTGGATGGTTGTGATTATTTAGCGTCGCCGCTGTTAAGGATGCGGCACCGCGACGCCTTCATGATAAAGAAGCTCGCGATTAGGATCGCGGCCCCAGCAGGGAAGAGCAACGACGCTTTCCATAACCACACCGGCTGGTTCGAACCAACAAACGTGATGTAGCGAAAGCTCATCCCGGGAATGGAAAACCCGTACTTCCCTTGTGGTGAGGGAGACATCGGCAATGACTTGTCAACCAGTTCGATGACCTCCAGGTTTCCTAAGTGATCGCAGATGACAACCGACCCGTCAGCAACCCTCAATTGCGACATGCCAAATGATAGTTCAAAGTCGGCAAGCTCTGAAAACGTCGATGCGAACCACAACGCAAGGCAGACTCCAAAGAGGCTAAGACTTCCGAGCGCTACCCATCGAATTGCCTTGGCATAGGACTCGCCTCGTGTCGCGAACGAGAGAAATAGCGAGTAGAGGAATGTGACCGCCGTTGCCGCGAGTAGCACAGCGGCGCAAAAGGCATTACGCTGCCAGATTGCGGTCATCGTGATGGCGATGTAGCCCATTACCGCAAACACCCATTTTAGAGAAAACCGCATCGGCGTCAGCATATCACGCAGAGTTGCGTCAATCCAATCAGAGCGCGTCCATTTGCGTTGTCTGAATGACACCGTGGGCGGTCACAGCGGGCCGTAGTCGTCGGCGTTGCCTCCCTGATACTCCGCCGCTTTACGCTCAGCTCGGCGATCATCGCCACGACGGTCGTGGCCGGGCTGCTGGGGATGGCGGTGATTCTGTAGGAAGCTCTAGCGGCAACGGCTAGAATGCGGCGATGCTCACCTACCTCCGTTACGCCCTGGCGACGTTGTTCGTAGCGGTGAGCGTTGGGTGTCTGGCATTGTGGGGCTGGAGCCTAGGAAATCCAGAAATGCTTGTCTCCGCTAGGTGTTGCGTCAACCAGACTTCCCTGGGTACGCAGGTCTATGGTGGCGGCATGTGTTTCTACAGTCGCCAACGTCCAGGCGGTTCCCCAATTTTTTACTACAACGTCCACCACGCAGGAGGTCTTCCGCTAGTAACCTTTGGAACCGGTGATTTCAACGGCCATAGGTTTGGACACGGTCGCGGAATGTATGGATTTCCGATTTGGTACGCAGTCCTCGTCTCAGCCGTCGTTGCCGTCGCCGCACTAAGAACGTGTTTTGAAATCTAGTTTGTCGCATTGGCGAGTCGTCTCGCCATGAGCCCGATCATGGCGATTTGAATGAGGGCTTCACTGGAGGCGGGGAGTTTTTCGTAGTCTCGTGCGTGACGGCGATGACGGGTC
>JBGSMO010000271.1:0-12602 GCA_041740115.1 Pirellulales bacterium | reverse complement strand
GCAGCGCGTGCGCGATCAACTCGGCGGCTACTGCAGCGCCGTCGCGGCCGCGCTTCCCGCGCTCGCGCCGTCGCTGCAGATTGAAGACGCCGCACTTTCCGCTCCAGAAGAAACTGGCGAGGCCCGCACCATTCAGGCGCTCTCGCATTTTCTCGATGCGTTGGGCTCGGCCGAATGTCCGGCGCTCGTTCTGCTCGACGATTGCCAATGGGCCGATGAACTGACGTTCAAGCTCATTCGTCGTTGGCATACCGATGGCGAGATTCATCCCGACGTCCGTCGGCATGTGTTGCTGGTCGTCGCCTTTCGTGCGGAGGAAGTCGCGGAGGATCACCTCCTCCGCAAGTTCGCCGCCGCGGCCCACCTGACGCTCCCCCCGCTCAGTCCTGACGAAGTTCGGCAGTTGATCGAGTCGATGGGGGGCGTTCTGCCCGACGACGCGGTCGACGCCGTCACGCGGCTCGCCGAGGGAAGTCCGTTCATGGCGTCAGCCGTGTTGCGCGGCCTGGTCGAGTGCGGCGCCCTCGTTCCGGGGGCCGACGGCTGGATCGTCGACGCCGAAGCGATGGCCGACGCCGGCTCGTCGAGTCGCGCCGCATCGTTCCTAACCCGCCGGATCGACTTGCTGCCGCCCGAAACCATCGAATTCCTTTCCGCCGGCGCCGTGCTAGGGAAGCAGTTCGAGCTAGAGATAGCGGCCGAACTGTGCGAAATGTCGCCAGCCGACGCCATCACGGCGCTCAACGAAGCGCGACAACGGCAACTCGTATGGATCCGCCCCGACGGCGCCCAATGCGTTTACATTCACGACAAGATTCGCGCGGCGCTGCTCGAGCGACTGCCGATTCAGCAACGCCAACATCAGCATGATCGAGCGGCTCGATATCTGCTCGTGCATTCGCCGGAGCGGTTTTCCGACCTCGCTTATCACTTCGACGCCGCCGGTGACGCCGCAGCCGCCCTTCCCTACGCCATGCAGGCGGCCGATCAGGCTCGTTCGCAGTACGCGCTCGAAGTCGCCGAGCAGCAGTATCGCATCGCTCTCCGCGGCGCTCAAAGCGAGGCAGCCCGTTTCAACATTGTCGAGGGCCTGGGCGACGTGCTGATGCTGCGCGGACGCTACGCGCAAGCCGGCGAGTTTTTTGAGTCGGCTGATGCTCTCGCCAGTTGCGGACTGACTAAAGCGAAGATCCGCAGCAAACTTGGCGAGTTGTCGTTCAAACGGGGCGACATGGGCGCTGCCATCAGCGACTTCGAGCACGCGCTACGATTGCTCGGTCGATACGTCCCTCGACGCGGCTGGGTCGCTTGCTTACTGCTGGCGTGGGAGGGGGCCGTTCAGATTCTTCACACGGCTTTTCCCCAGCAGTTGTTGCATCGCATCAATCGCCAGCCCAACGAACCCGAACGACTGACGATGCGGTTGCTCAGCAACCTGGCGCAGGCATGCTGGTATTCTCGCAGCAAGCCGCAAGCGCTGTGGGCGCACGTTCGCGAATTGAACATGGGAGAGCGTTTCCTGCCGAGCAGTGAGTTGGCGCAGGCATACTCCGAGCATGCTCCGGCGATGACGCTGATTGGCTACTACAGCCGCGGGACCGCTTATGCGCAGAAGTCTCTTGATCTCCGCAAGGATCTTGGCGACCTCTGGG
Organism: Pirellulales bacterium; assembly: GCA_041740115.1. GTDB lineage: Bacteria > Planctomycetota > Planctomycetia > Pirellulales > Lacipirellulaceae > Lacipirellula. The sequence goes on along the minus strand of JBGSMO010000271.1, from coordinate 10,950 downwards.
GGCAGGGCCAATCGCTGGTCTTCTACGGCATCACGCTGTTCGCCGCGTCGCGCTTCGACGAGTGCATCGAGAAGTGTCGCATGGCGATTCGCATTCTCGAGCGGATGGGCGACTACTGGCAAATTCACATGGCCCGCTACCAAATCGCCGGGTCGCTCTATTACCTCGGCGATCTGCGCGGCGCGGTCCACGAGGCACAGCTCAATCACAAGTCAGGGCTCGAAACGGGCGACGAACAGGCGTCGGGGATTATTCTCGATGTCTGGAGCCGGGCCTCTTCAGGCGCTGTGCCGCGGCATGTGATCGAGCCGGAGTTCGCCCGACCGCGCACCGACGCTCAAGGGACTTGCGAGCTCCTTCTTGCTGAAGGTGTTTGCCGACTCGCCGCCGACAACGTCGACGGCGCCATCGAAGCATTCGACCAGGCGGTGTTCGTCGCGGCCGACGTCGGCGTGAAGAACGCCTACACGCTGCCGGCGCTCGCTTGGGCGGCGACCGGTCGCCGGATTCTCGCCGAGCAACTCCGCGAGCATACGCCGCAGCGTCGCGGCGCCGTCCTGCGCGAAGGCGCTCGTTACGCCCGGCGAGCGATTCAAGCCAGGTTCTTCTGCAGCAACGACCTGCCGCAGGCTCTGCGGGAGTACGCGCTGATCTTGGCGATGCAGGGGCGGCTTCGGAAATCGCGTCGGATGTTCGCCTGGGCAATTCGCGCTGCCACGAAACTAAAGGAACGGCAAGAGCTCGCCAAGTCTCTTATTGCCGCCGGCGAGATCGGCCGCGAAGCAGGCTGGCCTGAAGCACAGCAGCAGACCAAGCAAGGCGAAACGCTGTTGGCGGAGTTGCTCGCGTCGGGCGACGCCCTCGTAGACGGCGAATCGTCACGCGATCGCGAAACCGTCAATCTGTCGCTAGTTGATCGGTTTGACAACGTCCTCGACTCCGGCCGCAAGATCGCGTCGGGGCTTGCCGCCGAGACGATTCACGAGTCGGCACGCAGCGCCGCACTCCGGCTATTGCGAGGGGAACGCTGCTTTGTCATTCCGCTCGATCCGGTTGATCAGACGGGCGACTTGACTGGCATTCCCGCTAGTCACGCCGCCGCTTGCCAGCGGGCCATCGATCGCACACTGCTCGCGCGGCGTGCGCTGGCTTGCGTCGACGAAGCGAACGACAACTCGGCCGCCGAAGGAGGGGAGCGTTCGGTTCTCTGCGTGCCGATCTATGTCCGCGGCCGCGCCGTCGCGTGCTTGTATGTGACGCACGAACAGATCCGCGGGCTGTTTGGCCCCGACGAAGAGCGACTGGCCGACTTCGTGGCGACGATCGCCGGCGCCGCGCTGGAGAACGCCGAAGGCTTCGCCGAGTTGCAACAACTCAATGCGTCGTTGGAACAGCGCGTCGCCGAGCGGACTGCCGCCGCCGAATCGCGCGCTCGCGAGTTGGCCATCTCGAACAACGAACTCGAACGGACTGCCAACGAATTGCGGCAAGCCGAGGAAGAGCTTCGCGGCGCGAAGCTGGCGGCCGAATCCGCCAACCAGGCGAAGAGCCGCTTCCTCGCCACGATGAGCCATGAGATCCGCACGCCCATGAACGGCGTGCTCGGCATGACAGAGCTCGTGCTGCACACGCCCTTGAGCGAGCAGCAGCGAAACTACGTTGGCGTGGTGAAGGACTCCGCGAACGCCTTGCTCACGCTGCTGAATGACATTCTCGATCTGTCGAAAATCGAAGCAGGACGCATGGAGCTGGAAAACATTCCGCTCAACTTGCGAGAGACCGTGGCGGAAGCGACCCGACTCTTGGGCGTTGCCGCGACCGGCAAGGGGCTGGAGCTGCTCTGCCGCATCGCTCCCGACGTGCCGATGAATCTGCTCGGCGATCCGAGCCGTTTGCGACAGATCGTGGTCAATCTCGTTAGCAACGCCGTGAAGTTCACGGCCGAGGGCGAGGTTTGCGTCGACGTGTCGCTCGTGGAGCGTGACGACAAGCGCGCCGTGATCCATCTGGCCGTGCAAGACACGGGCATCGGCATCGCGAAGGACAAGATCGACGCCGTCTTCGAAGCGTTCCGACAGTCGGATAGCTCGACGACGCGCCGCTACGGCGGCACCGGCTTGGGGCTTTCCATCTCGATGCAACTCGTCCAACTGATGGAGGGTCGGATCTGGTTGGAGAGCGAAGTCGGCGAGGGAAGCATCTTCCGTTGCGAGATTCCGTTGGCGCTTGCGGGCGAACCTCGAGTTGAAGAATCAAATCACGGGTCGGCGCCGCACACCGCTGCTTGGCTGGTCGGCGGCAACGCTCATGCGCGGGCTGTATACGCTGAGATGCTAGCCCAGTGCGACGTTGAACCCACGTGCATCGCGACGAATGAAGAGTTGCCACGGGCATCCGCGCCGCTGGTCGTAATCGATCTCGCCGCTGCTGGGCAAGCTCAGTGGAGCGTTGCCGAGCAACTCGCCCAAGAACCAGCCGATCGCCGCCCTGCCATGATCATGTTGATTCCAGCGGGGCAGGTTGACGCCGCCGAGCGTTGTCGCGCTCTGGGCATCGCGCAGGTTCTGATCAAGCCGGCCAAGCTTTCGGAACTGCGGTCGGCGGTGAAGTCGGCGCTTGGTTCGAACAACGACGGGCCGAGCACGAACTCGACCCCCGCTAGCTTGGTCGCCCAGCGTCCATTGCGCATTCTCGTGGCCGACGATAGCCCGGTGAATCAAGAGGTCGCGCGCGGCTTGCTGGAGCTGTGCGGCCATCAAGTCTCGCTGGCCGACGACGGCCGGCAGGCCGTCGATCAGTTCGAGCGTGAGGAGTTCGACTTGATCTTGATGGACATCGAGATGCCCGAGCTCGACGGACTGGCCGCGGCTCGTCGCATTCGGGCCATTGAGGCCGAGCGATCTGCGGCGCGCACGCCCATCATCGCGCTATCGGCGCATGCCTTGGTCGGTTTCTCAGCGGAGTGCCGAGAAGCTGGCATGGACGGCTATCTCGCCAAGCCGATCCGCCCAGATGAATTGTTCGCAGTCACGCGAACTTTGGCGGATCAGCCTGTTTCTCAGGCGATCTTGATAGAATCTTGATGCGCCGCCCGCGACTCTTGACGCGCGCTTGACGTGATCCCCGCGATACTTAGGAAGGCGAGCGAGTTCATCGCTTGTCGTTATCGATTTCAGGGTGAGCGTGCTATGAACGATCTATTGATGGTCTTCGCCCTCGCGGCGTGCGCCGGGCTGACCTGGCTGCTAATCGCCGGTTGCGATCGGTTGATGGGAGGTAAATGATGAACGCTATTGAGCTCATTGCCTTGGTCCTTTCGTCCGGATTGTTTGTCTATCTCACCGCAGCGCTGGTGAAGCCGGAGTGGTTCGAATGACTGCAAATTCATGGATCCAATTGGCGTTATTTCTTGGCGCCTTAGTGGCGCTCGCGAAGCCGCTCGGTTCGCATATGGCTCGCGTCCTGGAAGGGAAGCCTTGCGGCCTCGACCGTGCGCTCGGTTGGTGCGAGCGGGGCGTCTATCGCCTCGCGGGCGTCGATCCCCAGCAAGAAATGGGGTGGCGGACGTACGCCTTCGCCGTGATGGCGTTCAACCTATTGGGCATCGCGGCCGTTTATCTGCTGTTACGTTTGCAGGACGCGTTGCCGCTCAATCCGCAGGGATTGCCGGGAACGACGCCTGATTTGGCCTTCAACACGGCGGTCAGTTTTGGCACCAATACGAACTGGCAAAGTTATGGCGGCGAGACGACGCTCAGCTATTTGTCTCAGATGCTGGGGTTGACGGTGCAAAACTTCGTCTCGGCGGCGACCGGCATCGCGGTGCTGGCGGCGCTGATACGCGGCCTGGTGCGACGGTCGGCGACGACGATCGGCAGCTTTTGGGTCGATCTCGTCCGCACGACGCTTTATATCTTGTTGCCGCTCGCGACGGTCTGGGCCCTGGCGCTCGCGTCGCAGGGGGTGATCCAGAACTTCGACGCCTACCAGACGGTGGAACTCGTCGAACCAGTCGCGGTGGCAGGGGGCGAGCCGACCACGACGCAATCGCTGGCGATGGGACCGGTCGCTTCGCAGCTCGCGATCAAGCAGCTCGGCACCAACGGCGGCGGCTTCTTCAACGTCAACTCGTCCCATCCATTCGAGAACCCGACGCCGTTGACGAATTTCTTGGAAGTACTGGCGATCCTGCTGATTCCAGCGGCGCTTTGCTACACGTTCGGCGTGATGGTCGGTGACGTGCGGCAGGGCTGGGCAGTGCTCGCGGCGATGCTCGTCATTTTCATCCCGCTGGCGGTTGGTGTCATGCTCGCCGAGCAAGCGGGCGTGCCCCAATACGCCGCGATGGGAGCCGACGACGTCGCGTCGGCGAAGCAAGCGGGCGGCAATATGGAAGGGAAAGAAGTTCGCTTCGGCATTGCCAACTCGGCGATCTGGGCGTCGGCGACGACCGCCGCGTCGAACGGCAGCGTCAACTCGATGCACGATTCTTACACGCCGCTGGGCGGGTTGATCCCGATGTGGCTGATGCAACTCGGCGAAGTCATTTTCGGCGGCGTCGGCAGCGGGCTGTACGGCATGCTCATGTTCGCGATCGTGGCCGTCTTCATCGCCGGCTTGATGGTCGGGCGGACGCCGGAGTATCTCGGCAAGAAGATCGAAGCGTTCGAGATGAAAATGGCGTCGCTGGTGATTCTGATTCCATCGATGTTCGTGCTCGTCGGCACGGCTATCGCCGTGGTCGGGCCGGGACTGGAGTACACGGTCGGCGACGAGGTGAAGGGGAATCTGAACAATCCGGGAGCCCACGGGTTTTCCGAAGTCCTCTACGCCCTTTCCTCGGCCGGCAATAACAACGGCAGCGCGTTTGCGGGCCTCACGGCGAACGAGCCGTTTTACAACACCTTGCTGGGCGTGGCGATGTTTGCGGCCCGTTATTGGTTGATTATTCCGACGCTGGCGATCGCTGGGTCGTTGGCGCGGAAGAAGTATTCGCCGCCCAGCGCCGGGACGCTGCCGACGCACCAGCCGCTGTTCGTGGTGATGCTGGTGAGCACCGTGCTGCTCGTCGGCGCCTTGACGTTCGTTCCGGCACTAGCGCTCGGGCCGGTCGTCGAGCAATTGCAAATGATCGCGCCGTAGCGTCGACGCGAACTACTTCCGCATAGGTTTCGATCTCCACTGCATTCGGACATATCACGCGGTCGCTCTCGACCGAATTCAAATGACTACCGCACCAAAATCTCGCCCACTTTTTGACCCGGCGATCGTTCGACGGGCCATCGTCGATTCGTTTCTCAAGCTAGACCCGCGCCGGCAGTTGCGCAATCCGGTGATGTTCACCGTGTTTGTCGGCAGCGTGCTGACGACAGGACTCGGCTTTCACGCCCTCGCGACGGGAGGGGAAGAGTCGCCGGGATTCATCTTTGCCGTCTCGGCGTGGCTCTGGTTCACCGTGCTCTTCGCCAACTTTGCCGAGGCGATGGCCGAAGGACGCGGCAAGGCGCAGGCCGACTCGCTGCGGTCGACGCGGCGCGACGTGCAGGCAAAGAAGTTGGACGAACCTCGCTATGGCGCCACGCACCGCCCAGCGCTGGCGTCGAGCTTGCGGAAGGATGATTGCATCCTGGTTGAAGCGGGCGAGTTGATCCCCAGCGACGGCGAAGTAGTCGAAGGAGTCGCCTCGGTAGACGAAAGCGCCATCACGGGCGAAAGCGCCCCAGTGATCCGCGAGAGCGGCGGCGATCGCAGCAGCGTCACCGGCGGCACGCGGGTGCTGTCCGACTGGCTGGTGATTCGCGTCACGGCCAACCCCGGCGAAACGTTTCTCGATCGGATGATCTCGCTCGTCGAGGGCGCCAAGCGGCAGAAAACGCCGAACGAGATCGCACTGAATATCTTGCTGGCGGCGATGACGATCATCTTTCTAGTGGTTTGCACCACGCTGCTGCCATTCTCCAAGTATAGCGTGGCCGCGGCTGGGCAGGGGAGCCCGATCACCGTGACGGTGCTCGTTGCCTTGCTCGTCTGTCTCATCCCGACGACGATCGGCGGACTCCTCTCTGCGATCGGCATCGCCGGGATGGATCGGATGATTCAGGCCAACGTCATCGCTATGTCGGGCCGCGCCGTCGAGGCGGCGGGCGACGTCGACGTGCTGCTGCTCGACAAGACCGGTACGATCACGATGGGAAATCGACAGGCAGTCGAGTTCATTCCAGCATCAGGCGTGGCGGTCGAGGCGCTGGCCGACGCGGCCCAACTTGCGTCGCTGGCCGACGAAACGCCGGAGGGCCGCAGCGTCGTCGTGTTGGCGAAGGAAAAGTACGGCTTGCGTGGTCGCAACGTTCACGACCACCACGCGACGTTTGTTCCCTTCACCGCGCAAACTCGCGTGAGCGGCGTCGATATCGACGGTCGCCAGATTCGTAAAGGCGCCACCGACAGCATTGTGAAGTTCATCGCCGAGAACGGCGGTTCGATGTCGAACGAGCTCCGCGAAACCGTCGAGCGGGTCGCCAAGCTGGGCGGCACGCCGCTCGTCGTCGCGGAGGGAGACCTTGCCTTAGGCGTCATCTATTTGAAAGACATCGTCAAGGGCGGCATCAAGGAGCGGTTCAGCGAGCTCCGCCGCATGGGGATTCGGACGGTGATGATCACCGGCGACAATCCGCTCACGGCGACGGCTATCGCCGCCGAGGCGGGCGTCGACGATTTTCTCGCCGAGGCGACGCCGGAAGCGAAGCTCAAGATGATCCGCGAGTATCAAGCGGGCGGTCGGCTTGTCGCGATGACCGGCGACGGCACGAACGACTCGCCCGCGCTCGCTCAGGCCGACGTCGCTGTGGCGATGAACTCGGGGACGCAGGCCGCGAAGGAAGCGGGGAATATGGTCGACCTCGATTCGAATCCGACCAAGTTGATCGAGATCGTCGAGATCGGCAAGCAACTGCTGATGACCCGCGGCGCCCTGACGACGTTTAGCCTGGCGAACGACGTGGCGAAGTATTTTGCAATCATCCCCGCGGCGTTCGCCACGACCTACCCAGTGCTGAATCGGCTCAACGTCATGGGACTGGCGAGCCCGTCGAGCGCGATCATGTCGGCGGTCGTGTTCAACGCGATCATCATCATCCTGCTGGTACCGCTGGCGCTGCGCGGCGTGCCGTATCGGGCCGTCGGCGCCGCGAGGCTGCTGCGCGACAATCTGCTGGTCTACGGACTTGGCGGGTTGCTCGTGCCGTTCATTGGGATCAAAGTCATCGATATGTTCATTGCCGCCTGCGGGTTGGCGTAAGGAGAAGTTCCATGTTGTCTCAGTTGCGTCCGGCTGTTGTGATTTTCCTCGCGTTGACCTTGGTAACCGGCGTCGTTTACCCGTTGCTGATCACCGGCGTCAGTCAGGTGGCGTTCAGTCGACAGGCTCAAGGGAGCCTCATCGAGCGCGACGGTCATGTCGTTGGATCCGAATTGATCGGCCAAGCCTTTACCGGTTCCAAATACTTTTGGAGTCGTCCGTCAGCCGCCGGCTACAACGGCGCCGCGTCGACTGGGAGCAATCTTGGCCCGACGAATCCCGCGCAGCTCGACGCCGTGCGGCAGCGGATCGCTGATCTGCGCGCCGCCCAGGGCGAGGAGAAGCCAGTCCCCATCGACTTGGTGACCGCGTCGGCGAGCGGGCTCGATCCTCACATTACGCCCGCCGCCGCCGAATACCAATTGGAGCGCGTGGCCCGTGAGCGCGGGATGACGCCCAACGCCGTTCGCCAAACAGTCGCTGACGCCATCGAGGGCCGCACGTTTGGCCTGCTAGGCGAACCGCGGGTCAACGTTCTGCGGCTGAATCTGGCCCTCGACGCGGCTCAACAAAGCGAATGATAGAATAGTCATATCGCGTGAACGAATCCCGACCCAATCCCGACCAGCTTCTCGCCCGCGTGCAGCACGAGGAAACTCGCGCACGCCGAGGGAAGCTGCGCATCTTTTTCGGTTACGCGGCGGGAGTCGGCAAGACGTATGCGATGCTCTCGGCTGCTCAACGCGAGCGAAAAGAAGGGGTCGACGTCGTCGTCGGCTACGTCGAACCGCACGGGCGGGTTGAGACGGAAGCCTTGCTCGCGGGCTTGGAGGCGTTGCCGTTTCAGCTTGTGCCGTATCGCGGCGTGGAATTGCGAGAGTTCAATCTCGATGCGGCGCTGGCGCGGCATCCTAGTTTGCTGCTGGTCGACGAACTCGCCCACACTAACGCCGAGGGACTACGCCATGCCAAGCGCTGGCAAGACGTCTTCGAGTTGCTGGACGCGGGGATCGACGTCTGGACGACGCTCAATGTGCAGCATATCGAGAGCCTGAACGACGTCATTTCCGAGATCACAGGCGTCGTGGTCCGCGAAACGCTGCCTGATGCGGTGTTAGAGCAGGCCGATGAGATCGAGCTGATCGACCTGACGCCGGCGGAATTGGTCGAGCGTCTGCAGGAAGGGAAGGTCTACCTGCCGACGCAAGTTGAGCGTGCGCTGAAAAGCTTCTTCAAGAAGGGGAACCTGACGGCGCTCCGGGAGCTCTCGCTACGGCAGGCGGCCCAGCGGTTGCACCAAGACGTTGAGGCGGCGCGGACCGCGTCGTCAGCCGCGGCGCCTTGGCTCACCACCGAGCGGCTCTTGGTGTGCGTCGGGCCGAGTCCCACTAGCGCTCGCATCTTGCGAACCGCCAAACGCTTGGCCGCTTCGATCGGCGCCGAGTGGATCGCCGTGGCGGTGAACACCGGGGGCGGGACGGGGGCCGTCGAGGAGGCGACCGGCCGGAATCTTCGCCTCGCGGAGAAATTGGGCGCAGAAACGCATACGCTCATCGGTCGCAACGTCGCCGAGACGCTCATCGACTTCGCTCGACAGCGCAACGTTTCGAAGATCGTCGTGGGGAAGACGGCGCAGGTCTGGTGGAAGCGTCGCGTTTGGGGGACGATCGTCGATGAACTGATCAAACGTTGCGGTCAGATCGACGTCTACGTCGTCTCCGGTGACGGCGAGGAGGTGGCGCCGCCGCGCAGGATACACGCGAAGTCGCCTGTGCCGTGGCAGGAGTATCTGCTGGCCGGCGCGATCGTGGCCGTGTGCGCCGGGCTCGGGTATCTCGCCCATTCCTTCGGGTTGGCTGAGACGAACGTCGTGATGTTCTTTCTCGCTGGCGTAGCCCTGGCGTCGACGCGCCTCAGTCGCGGGCCGTCGATCGCGATGACGGTCGTCAGCGTCCTCGTCTTCGACTTCTGTTTTGTCCCGCCGCAGTTCACGTTCGCGATCAGCGACAGCGAGTACTTGATTACGTTTGCCGTGATGCTGGGCATCGGCCTGTTGATCGGCGGATTAGCGACGCGGCAGCGTTCGCAACTGAGCGCTTCGCAACAGCAAGAACGCCGCACGGGACAGCTCTTTCGCATGACGCGGCAGCTCAGCGAGCTGTCGGGGACGGAATTTCTCGTTCGTACCGCGGGCCGACAGTTGGAGGAGATCTTCGGGGGCGAGACGGCCCTGTTTGTTCGCGAGAGCGACGGCAAGCTCTCGCTGCGCTACGGCGAGTCATCGTCGATCGCGGCGGCGGCCATCAATCAAGACGTCGCGCGATGGGTGGCCGACAACGGCAAACTCGCCGGCGCCGGAACCGATACGTTGCCCAGCGCCACGGCGACGTTCGTCCCGCTCGTCGGGTCGCAGCAGACGGTCGGCTCGGTCGGCGTCCGACCGCTTGAACAGAACCGTTTCCTGGATCCCGAACAGCAGCGTCTGCTGGAGACATGCGCCAGCCTGCTCGCCCTGTCGCTGGAACGGGACGAGTCGGTGCTCAACGCCCAGCAATCTCAAATCCAGGTGGAAACCGAGAAGCTGCGCAACTCGCTCCTGAGCGCCGTGTCACATGATATCCGCACGCCGCTGGCCGGCATCGCCGGGGCTAGCAGCACGCTCGCGGCGTCGTTCGATTCGCTGGACGCCGCGACGCGAGCCGATTTGCTGAGGACGATTAGCGAGGAAGCGGAATCGCTCTCGCGACTCGTCGAAAACCTGCTCCACATGACGCGCCTCTCCAGCGGCAAGGTCGTCGTCGACCGGCAATGGCACCTGGTGGAAGAGGTGGTCGGCTCGGCGCTCACGCGGATGGAACGGCAACTCGTCGGCCGCAGGATCGAAACTCGCCTCGACGCGACGCTGCCGATGGTTCACATTGATGCGTCGCTGATCGAGCAACTGCTGATGAACCTGATCGACAACGCCGCCAAATACTCGCCGCCAGGTTCGGCGATTGAGGTATCGGCGCGAGCCATGAGCGACGGCGTGGAGCTTGAAGTCGCTGATCGGGGCCGAGGATTCGTCGAGGGAGACGAAGCGAAAGTGTTTGATCTCTTCTACCGCGGGAACGGCGCAAAGCCTGATCGGCGCGGGACGGGGATCGGACTCGCGATATGCCGTGCAGTGGTCGACGTCCACGGCGGTCGCATCGAAGCCCGCAATCGACCGGGAGGAGGGGCGGTCGTGCGCGTGACGCTGCCGGGCGGCGGTGCGCCGCCGGTTATTGTGGATCGTCCTGGAGACGCCGTCGCCGTATGAGCGGATCTGAGCCACTGATCGCCGTGATCGAGGACGAAACGCCGATTCGGCGTTTTCTGCGGGCCTCGCTCACCGTGGAGGGGTTTCGCGTGATTGAGGCGACGACGGCGCAAGAGGGGCTGCGCATCATCACGCAGCATTTGCCGGCGCTCGCGCTGCTCGATCTCGGCTTGCCCGACCTGGACGGCGTCGAGGTGATTCGCCAGACGCGCGAGTGGTCGACGATGCCGATCGTCGTCATTTCCGCGCGCGGCGAAGAGGCGTCGAAGATCGCCGCGCTCGACGCTGGCGCCGACGATTATCTCACGAAGCCGTTCGGCGTTGGCGAACTCTTGGCGCGGATGCGGGTCGC